>CAQBGY010001075.1 GCA_948759685.1 uncultured Eubacterium sp. | reverse complement strand
CCTTCTATACGGATATGCGTTCCTTTTGAAAAACTCTGATCGCTTTTTCTTACTTTTGGAGAATGTACTTCTCCAGCATTTAAACTGAAGAAAGCACCCTCACATTCTGTTTCATACGAATCTATTCCATCATTTGTCTGAACTAATACTTTATCTGACCGTAAGTATATTTTTGTACCATGCCCCTTTTCACCTATTGCATACTGATTTCCTCTTGATTTCGAATCTCCAAGATTCCAGAAATGATTGATAATTGTGTCTCTTGACATTCCTGTTCCATTGTCTATTAACTCAATAACCAATTTATCTTGTCCGCTTATTTCACTTACTGTGATGATAATTTTGAATTCTGTTGCTCCCCAATCGTATGCATTATGCAATGCTTCTCGAAAAAGTTCCAACGGATCTCCAAAGTCACTTGCTATTTCCAAAAATTCTGCCGATTCATTTACCTTTGGAATTATTTTTTCCCATTCCGCCATTTTTTCCTCCGTTTCTCACACAGCTTCTGTATTTCTGCTCACCTAATTATATCAAAATTATTTTATGTGTCATAATTATACTTTTTTAATTCTTCAACCTTTCCCCAATATCAGATGCACTATATAATACTCTCATTACAATAACGCTCTCATTCTCAATCACATAGAAAACCGAATAATTATCTACCACCAACTGCCTTAACCCCATTGCCCGTTCTTGCTCCGATTCCATAAGTCTTACTTTTTCTGGAAACATTTTTAGCTCCTCGATAGCTTTCGCAATCCGGTTATATTGTCCTATTGCATTTTCTGGTGCTTGGAGCTGTATCGCAATATAGTTATAGATTTCCTCCATATCCGCTAATGCCTTATCTGTGATCTGTACCTTATATTGCATCATACTTAATGACTCTCCCTAAATTTCGTAAAAGCAGAAACAGCATCTTGCACCCTGCCAGCATGTATATCATCATATCCATCTTGCAATTTCTTGTGAATTTCCTCTTTTGTCATTAAATCTGCATTAAGACTAGAGGGAACTTTCGGCAATGTTACCGCAAAAGGGATCCCTCCTGTTAATGAAATTTGATTGAGATACATGTCTATTGCTGTAGACATCGGGATGCCTAATCGTGTAAGCACATCTTCAGCTCGTTGTTTTACCGTTGGATTTATTCTTAAGTTTAAAGTTGCTGTTTTTTCCATATCAACTCATCTCCTTTGGTTAAATTGTAACGCTTTTGTCGTTACTCGTCAACGTAAATGTTAAAACCAATCCACATTTGCTGGCAACATATATTTTACCCAGATCATAATAATAAAAATAATACAAATATGGCAGGATATCTCATAGACCACCTGCCATACCTAATAGCTTATACTAAATTAATATCACTCGAACTCAACAAGTGCAGGGCATTTGAGATTGAATTGAACGAACTTCCCAACTGTGTGGCGGCATGGGAAATGCTAGTCACAGGAAAAAGCTTAAGATAATCATATACACGCCAAACACTTTTGGGTAACAACTGTATATTTTCTAATTGTTTTATATCTTTTGCTACAATATCTTCATACTGTATCAGTAACTGAGCTGACCGTTTTGCAGTTTCATTTATAGCATTTACACAAAATTTGATCCACCGAATATAACCACCACTGTATTGAGTAGTTTGAAGCAAGTCGAAGTATTCATTCTTGTTGTGATACAAATACTCGGACAGACATATTAGCGGTCTTGCTTCTCCAACGATATTGCACAATATCGTTGGAACAATGATTCGTCCTACGATCCCATTATATCTCACAAATGGATGTATCATCTCAAACTGATA
>CAQBGY010001074.1 GCA_948759685.1 uncultured Eubacterium sp. | reverse complement strand
GGACACGTTCAATGTGCGGCGAGCCTGCGGGCTGATACGCCAAGACCCCCGGCAAAGGGCGAGCGATTTATTATCAGTGAACCGCAGGCGGCAAAGTGGAAACTGCCACCGCCAAGACCCGCACATTGGTATAATGATACACCCGTATGACACGGCTACTCATAAGAATGAGAGGGGTGCAAGTCCCGTGGAGCTGCCAAGCCGTCCGTTTCGCCCATTTTACTCAACTTTTTTGAAAAATAATAAAATTTAACGAGCATTTTTGCCAAAAATCTGTTATCATGGTAGACAAGATATTGAGGTTTCATTATCTGGTCTAGGAAAGGAGGGCTATGATAACCGTAACCAAAAAAGATTTAATTGCTCTGGGTTATGGTACTTCTTTTGCGGCTGACATTATAAGGGAAGCGAAGAAACTTATGATTTCCAAAGGGCATACATACTACCAGTCCCGGAAATTAGACCGTGTACCGAGGGAAGCCGTGGAGGAATTGTTGGGTATCAGATTTCAAGACGGGCAGGCTGAATGTACTTCTTGCACACCAATGTAAGGAGTGATATTATGGCGAAAGACCCAATCAAGAAAGCAGATAACGGAACTTATTATTTTAGAGCAAACTTAGGCTACAATCCGATAACAGGTAAACAAATCCAGAAATACCAAAGCGGCTTTAAGACAAAAAAGGAAGCATGGGAGGAATATTCAAAACTTGTCCTCACTTCCACCGAAGAACTGACCGCCAAAAAAGAAACGATTTCTTTTCAGACGTTCATTGAAGAAACCTACCTGCCGTGGTATAAAACGCAGGTAAAGGAAAGCACCTACTTAAACCGCCGTTCCACCATTCAGAAACATTTTGCATACTTCTACAAAATGGCAACGGACGAGATAGAACCTATCAACGTGCAGAACTGGCAACTGGAACTTGCAAAGGAGTTCAGCCCTAACTATATCCGTATCGTACAGGGTATGCTCTCTATCGCATTTGACCGGGCTATCGTTTTAGGGATTGCAAAGAAAAACCCGTCACGCATGATAGGGAACATCAAGAGCAAAAAGACAAAGGTTGACTTCTGGACGTTGGAGGAATTTCAGAAAGTGATTTCCCTGCTCTACAAAGGCGATTATTACGAACACTACCTTTTCATTTCCTTTTGGCTGCTGTTTATGACGGGCATGAGGATAGGCGAAGCCGCCGCCCTGCAATGGTCTGACATTGATTTTGAAACGGGGCTTTTAAGCATTACAAAAACCCTGTACTATAAATCAATGGACGATTACAAGTTTGTTGAGCCAAAGACGCAGGCAAGCGTCCGCACAATCTATATCGACACAGACACCATAAGAGAGTTGCAGGCGTGGCGTGAGGTTCAGCAAAAGGTACTGAAAGGCTGCAATCTGGTGTTGAGCTACAACAGTATTCCGACCAGTAAGCACACGCTTCCAAGAGCCTTAGAGAAACTTGCCGGGCTTGCAGGCGTACATCATATCAAAATCCATGCGTTACGACATTCCCACGCTTCCCTCTTAATCAGCATGGGAGAAAACCTGCTTTTGATTAAAGAGCATCTAGGGCATGAGAAGATACAGACCACTTTAGGAACATACGGGCATTTGTATCCTAACAGCAATCTTGAAGTTGCCAATAAATTAACGGGCGTGCTGACATACACACCCGCTTCACACAGCATTGCAGATTACACAAGCAATCAGCACACCGCAATCTATCACAGAGAGGTTGAATAGAAAAATGCAATCGTAATGCAATGAGAAAGAGAAAAAGCCGCCAAACCCTAGTGTTTACGGGCTTTGCGGCT
>CAQBGY010001073.1 GCA_948759685.1 uncultured Eubacterium sp. | reverse complement strand
TACCCATCGAAACGGTAAGCTCCATGCTGGGACACAAGAGCATAAAGACTACACAGATATACGCAAAAATCACCAAAGAGAAGCTCAACCAAGACATGGAGAACCTTGCAGCAAGGTTGAACGGCATCGAGGAATTTGCAGGTTGCACCATCTAAAACAGAGAAGCCATGAAACGTGATATAATCATCATAGAGGACAACACGGTCAGCGTAACCGGTAACGAGATATGGATGACCGCCACAGAAATCGCCGGACTGTTCCACACGGGCGTCCCGGCAGTGAACGCCGCCATCAGAGCCGTCCGCAAGCCGGACGTGCTGAACGACTACGAGGTGTGCCGCTACATGCGGCTTGAAAACGGGCTTTCAGCCGACGTGTATTCGCTGGAAATCATCATCCCTGTCGCCTTTCGGCTGAACACCTACCACGCCCATCTTTTCCGCCGCTGGCTGATGGACAAGGCACTCGCAAAAGACAAGCATATCGCCTACATGGTATTCGTACATAGCGGAAAAGGCGGTTACTGCTGAAAAGACGATGACAATCAATTAAAAACGGACAACCATCAAGCTGTCCGTTTTAACTTTAAGATAGTCAATTTGGAATATACGAATTATTTGTTAAAGAATATGAGGTATCAAAATTGAGATGGCTTATATAACATCTCATACTTTAATGAGCCACAATCAATGTACATATCAAATTCCGCAATTCCTTTTTCTTGTGCTATATAATGCAATATTTTCTTGTTGATATTTGAAATTCTCTCTCCATAATAGATTGCTTTAGGAACAATTTTCAGGCTTGTTGCACGAGAATGTGTGGCAGGTTGTTTCTCGGAATGAATAATACGCCATTCATTTTCATATTCCCACTGTGTGGATTTGTGAATAGCCATTTTCAAATGTGATAGTGAATCTATATTTTTAACATCCAGCCCCAAACTCTTTGCTATATACCATTGAATAAAGCTATTTGCATCAAAACGGTCGTTATCATATATAACAGGCAAGATACAACAATTCATTTCTCCTTGTTCTAATAAGAACCTTAAATCATATTCCAATGCAAACCCTTCATGATTTTGGGCATAGTGGCTCCACATTATAACAGAATCTATGTTTTCGCTTAAACATGCTATCGTAGATACGATCTTTAATGTATCCCCCATTTTTAATAGGATTTCTTTCAATATGTTTTCCATTGCAGCACTAAAAAGAGCTAATCTCAATGGATTTATACCATTACATGATATTACCTGTTTTTTAAAACCTGCCAAATTGTTTTTTCCGAAAAATTGGATTACACTTGGAGGAAAATCAAAATCTTTATTTTCAAGTATCTGTTTGAATTGTTCAAGAAATTCTTCTGTACAACAGGCTCTCATTTGCTCTTGAATATTATCCAAACTATAATAAACAAGAGTGTCATAGGGGTCATTAAACTTATCAGCAGTAACAGCATAAACCAAATCCTTATCAAAAGCATCAAGGTTTAATGTTGAACAACTCCTATATCTATACAGTTTTTGCGGCAACATTGACATCAATGCTGCACTTATTGGATAGATTCGAGATTTTATGTCCTCTTGCTCTATTCCTTCAGGAATTATTGTGGATTCTAACAATTTTGCAAATTCACTCCGAAGCATAATGGTATTTCATTTTTAACTACAAAGGTACGCATTTTATTCCGGAATGCCAGAACATTATTCCAGCGGCTTGCGGTAGTTCACCTCTAACAGCTCACGCAACCCGGATTCGGGGTAAAGCACCTTCCCTCCCAAAAGGATAAAGGGCAGCACCCTGTTGTTGCGGTA
>CAQBGY010001072.1 GCA_948759685.1 uncultured Eubacterium sp. | reverse complement strand
TTTATTCCGCCCATACGATTTTTGAAAATATCACTGTTTAATCATACAGAATCGCAGACAGCGGGCAAGAAGGGCGGTCTTATATTTCTTTGGCGGCGGGATGATGCTCGGAAGCGACAAGGGCGATGTGAGCGTTGTGGGGAAGCTTGCAAAGGAAACGGACTGTGATGTATGGTTCTCGTATTATCCGCTTTGTACTGACCACTGTATCACGGAAAGCTATGATATAGCATTTGAGTGCTACCGACAGATGATAGAGCTGTACGGAGCAAGAAACGTAAGCGCCTGCGGCTTTTCATCGGGAGGTGCGATTGCCATCGGGATTGCCTTACATAACAATGCCATACGGGGAGAGTTACCACAGCCGCGCCATATCGTGGCGGTGTCTCCGGGGGAGACGCCGTGGAACGATGAAGAGAAAGAACGTATGAAACGGCTGAGTGATACGGATGTTGTGGTGGATTATGCTTTTATGTCCAAAGTGGAAAAATTTATGCGGCACGGCAGGACGGATGTGCCGGAGTATATGATTTCCACATCGAGAGGAGATTACACCGGCATCAGTAAAATCCATTTCTTCTACAGCAGCAGCGAGGTGCTGTATGGGGCGAAGGAGGAATACCGGAAAGCCTGTCAGAAATATGGTGTTGCTTATGAAATAGATGAAAAGCCGGGTATGATTCACTGTTATTGTATGCTGCCCTATTTCCCTGAGGCAAAGGAAACTTTCAGGAAAATCGTGGGGATTTTGCGGGAATGAGAGAGGAGGGGTGTAAATGAAATCAAACTATATCATCAATGGTTTTCAGCGGACAGTACAGGAGCGCTTTTCAGCGCAGAGTAAGGCTTTGAATGAGGCTTGTATGAGACGGCTTGCGCAGTTGCGCGTGGAGAACAAAGATGCGTCAAAGGAAAAGCAACGACATTTGGAGGAACAGATTCTGCCGGGAATTGCGGTCTACGAAACGCTGAAAACCGTTATGGCGCCGGAAGAGGCTTTCAGGAGAATAGTATAAGATATTTTGAAAGGGAATGATAGAAATGTATAATTGGATATTTTGCCCTATATCGGCAGTAAAACCCGAATGAAAATAAGGAGTGATACGGAAATCAAAAAGTTCCCTCTGTTTTGTTTCATACGGATTTAAGGCGAACGCCCACCATATAAAAAAACGGTGTATGGTGGGCGGTATTGCTATGCCCGAAAAGACTTAACAGACACTCTCCAGACCTGCTTTAGAGTTTGGAGAGATTTTTAATGTTCTTTTTTCGGCAGTAATCTATCTGCTCATACAACGCAGAGTTTACCCATACATAGCATATCTGGGATTGGCAGGAAGCCGAGGAAAAAATATTGCGGGAACACGGAGTTGATAAAACTACCATTGAACAAATCCGCACGGACGACAGGGCAGACTTCAATTTCAACAGGCGGTTTTACCATTGGACAAGCGGCTTCGGCGAATACACCTTACATTTTCAAAAAATGAGACGAATATTTGCAAAATGACCAAAAAAGGGCAAAAAATGTCGTTTCATGAAAGAAGGGTTGAAATTATAACACAAAGAAGGATAATAGAAATTGTCATTGATTTCACAGAGCAACTAAATAAAACATTAGTATGTAATACAGATAAGCAGTTTAAAAGACTGTGAGGTGCGGAAAATCCGTCTGCTGAGTGAAATGCCGCCTAAATATCCCAGTAGAAGAACTTAATATTTTGCAATTTTTTTTGAAAAGGAGAGAATCGAATGAAAAAGAAAATATTTTTGATGGCAATTGCTTTTTTTTCCCTATCCTTATTTGGCTGTGGAAATATGGAA
>CAQBGY010001071.1 GCA_948759685.1 uncultured Eubacterium sp. | reverse complement strand
GCACGTCCAGACCGCCCATCATGTTCAGCAGAGTGGACTTGCCGCTGCCGGAGGTCCCCACAATGGCGACAAATTCCCCCTGCTCAATGGAGAGGGTCACGCCGTCCAGGGCCTTTGTGATATTTGGCTCTGTGCCGTAGTGTTTTTTGAGATCGGTTGTCTGTAAAATGCTCATGGTAAGCACCATCCTTTCTGTGATGCCGTTATCCTAACAGCCAATTCTCACAGAAATGTTACTTGACACAGGAATTTCCGCCTTGAAATGTCACATTCCTGTGACATTTCAAAACTACGAAACATATCAGGAAGAATATGACCAGTCGATTCCTGGATAAAGTTTCCCAGTCCGAATGAAATACTCAACAGCCTTTACATCTGCATCCATCTCTGTGATAGCCTGACATTTTGGAATGGGGGATTGCCCATTATAGTCAATAGGGGAATATACATTTTCATCGTCCATATCTGCTTCTTTAAGATGTTCCACTGTATTGGCATATTGGGGATTATAGGAAAAATAAGTTTCTGTATTTTCACCGTCATATATATGAAATTCTTTTGCTTCAATTAAACTTTTCTGTTTGCATTTAGGACAGAAAAGGGGGAAATTTATTAGAACGGTATCTTTGCGGATTTTTGTCCTCGTCTTACTTCCGCAGAAAGGACATAAAATCCAATCTATTTCACCCATGTAAAAATTATTCTCCTTTATCTTTATCAATTTTTGATGATTGTTGTGATTGTTGTTTTTGTTCCCTTTTTTTCCTATATTCCTTGATAGCTTTGTTTCTAAGCGGTATACCAACACCAATTAAAAGTCCCACGAATAAAACAGTAAAATCCATGTTTCCACCTCACATTTCTTTGTTTTTCAATATCTTAATAGATACCAATATGGAAACAACATACATTGCAATAACAAAAATGACAGCTAATAACATTAGCAGAACAGGGGAATTGATCACTGTAAAAAGCAGCTTATTTTCACCAACAGGATTTTTTGAAATGAGCAGCAAGGTTATCAAAAATCCTGCAACCGGGATATACATAAATACTCTGCCTTTGATAGAACCAAATTTATAATATCCGGGCAGTTGAAAAACTGTATAAAGAGCAAAAAGGAATATCCCTATGACAGCAGCACTTATATAATCGAATATGCTAATGGTTTCTCCCAAAATGGTTAATATGACAGGGTGAGCAACTAAAGAAAATATCAGTGCAATTAAGCCCATGATAATGATAAAAATATATCGCCCAATAACCATGTCGCTTTTTCGGATTGGCAAAATACCGTATAGCCGTTCCATAGAGTTCTTTTCTGTAATAGAAAATGTATATCCTGTTGTCATGGCAATAAAACACATTGCAAATGAAATACCTGTCAGCAAAGAACGATTGGTCGCGGCAAATACAACAGGCAATATCATTGTGAAACAGATTGTTTTCACATAAGGCTTTACTAAAGAAAAATCCAGTTTTGCTGATTTCCAAATATTATTCATACTGTTCACCTCTCTTGCTGGTAAATACAACAATATCGTCAATGGTTGCCGGTTCCACATTTAAGTGTGCAAACTGTTTCAAATCCTCTGTCTTAACAAGAGCTTCAAATCCAGTTGAAAAATTTCTGATACCAAGCATTTTTTTACTTAAATCCGCAGATAGTTCTTCACGCCCGCCTTTGACTATCCGAAACATATCTATAAATTCATCTTTACTGCCGCTAAAAAACAATTCCCCATAACTAATATAGGTGATGTAATCAGCAGCACGTTCCAAATCCCCGGTAATATGCGTAGAGAACAAAACGCTATGCTCACCATCT
>CAQBGY010001070.1 GCA_948759685.1 uncultured Eubacterium sp. | reverse complement strand
GCCAACAATAAAGATTGTACTTTTCTTGTCACTGTCACCCATTCCGTTGTATGCGTGTAGATAATAACTGAAAAGTACTCCACTAAAATAATTGAAAAGTATACCACCCGTTGGATATAACTTTAGGCCTATCGTATATAAGAGTCTGAGTTTTATCTACGCTAATTAACATTATAAATTCCTTTGTGTCTAAATCAACACAAAGGGTAAAAATGATAACAATGGTGGAAAAACAAACAATTATACACATGTACCGTACCCGTGGTTACAGTAAACGGGCTATAGCCTGATAAAATTGTCGTGGCGGAAAATAGAATGATTACGCTCATGTGGTTATCGGCCGTTGGGCAGACGTGGTGGAAGGTGCTGTGTTCAAGAAGTGGGGAATTGTGAAAGAGTTCTCGCAGGAATGCAAAAAGGTAGGAATAGGGCAGGACTTCGGCTTTACTAATGATCCTTCCGCTGCTGTAAGATGTGGCATTATTGATAACCGTTTGTATGTTGATGAACTTTTCTATGAAACGGATATGCTTTCATCGGCTATTGCCAACAGCTTAAAGCCTTTCTCTATGAAAGTTTTTGCCGATTCGCAAGACCCTCGATTGATTCAAGAGATAAAGAACAGGGGCGTGAATATCTATCCGGTAGATAAGTTTCCCGGCTCAATCAAAGCGGGTATTGATAAGATTAAAGACATGGAGTTCTTTGTAACAGAACGCTCTTACAATCTTATTACTAAACTTCGGAAATATGTTTGGGACAAAGATAAGGATGGAAACTACATCAATGAGCCAGTAGATGAATATAATCATTTGATGGATGCCATTAGATATTATGTATTGGGTTGTTTGCTTGGACGCATTTTGAAACCGAAAGATTTAACAGGAATATTCACACACTAAAATTATAGATTATGCCATTGAGTTTAGAAGAAATATTGAATCTGTCTGACATCGGTCAGAAAATCACCTACCTAAAGAAAGGAAGAAAGACCGAACTTCCCGACCGTTGTAAACTTTGGGACGATTGGAATCCGGAACGCCATGAAATCATGGTGGATAAAGAGAAGTATCCGGATAGAAAAGTGCTTGAAAAGGAAGCGGAGAAGGTTTTTGATGAAAAGACTGGTAAGACCTACGAAACCGAAGCACAATACAAGACCGAACCGGTAAACCGTATCTCTATCCCTTAGCAGGATATAGTGAACATTCAAACTGCTTTCACAGTCGGCACTGAACCGTCGATGGATTGTACTCCGACCGACGATGATGAAAATTAAGTTCGAAGCTGAAACGCTTACTAACATGGCTTATGATATGTCAAACACTCCAAGAATATCCTTTGAAACGTTGAAGGGGGTAGGCAAAGCATCAGGAACCGCTTTCCGCTTTAGGTTCTATCAATCCAACCGAGTTTAGCAAGGCGTCGCAGACCATTGACATAGAAACAGAACTGGTTCCATATATGATTGATGATTTGAGTGATAAGGTGACTACTGCGTTTTCCGCTGTCAGTGGTGGCATTTGGTCCACACGTGAGGGAATCATGTTTGCCGGGAATGCTGATAGGGTAGAAGAGGAACTTGCAGAAATCAAAGAGGAGCAAACGGCAAAGAATAACAATGCAGCGTCTCCTAACCCCAAGGGATAATTCATTGCTTCATGTTTTTATAGTACTATTGAGCGTAGCTAATTTAGTTCTGCTTTTTTATTACTAAATTCTATATTATAGAATATATTTTCTGGAAAAATTTTATAATTCAAAATTAATTTATGAAACTGTTTAAAAATTACACAATAATTTTGTTAAGCATGATTTTGCAGAAAGC
>CAQBGY010001069.1 GCA_948759685.1 uncultured Eubacterium sp. | reverse complement strand
ACTTGCCTTTGGTCAGCGAATGACGCGGCAAGAAAGAAATTCGGCTATGATGTTGATGAACAAAAACTGCCGATTTCCAGAAAATTAAAAAATCTTCTTTGGTATTTACAGGCTTATCATGAAAATATGATGGATATGGACAATGCTCCAGATGATTCTCCTTGGTGGACAGAAGAAGATACCATTATGTTTGATAAAAAGAAAAAATTTGCCTATGAACAACTATGCCAAGAACTTGGTGAAGAATACGAAATTGTTTACTCATGCCGGGAATAATTACAATAGTGAATACCGGTTTATCAGAAAGCATGGTAAGTAACAAGAAAGCAGGCACATTATGGAAGATTTCTTGGGTTCCTTATTTTGTTTCTATATACTGTGGCTCTTTTGCAAATATGCTACACTTTGTAATTATCCGTGTCTCAACCGCAGATTTCACATTGTTGTGCAATCCGAACTACTTGACCGCATTTTTCTCTACCGCCCTGCTAAGACCAATGGATGGACACCGCATTTAATGGGAATTGACGGAATAATAAGCTATGTGACTTTAATTCCCTCCGCTATTTACTTGTGGATAAGAGATGGGAAGTTTTTGTTTTTCAATCCCGATGGTGTAATAATTTCTGTTTGGTTTACAATTCTATTCTGGAGTGAGTTGGTGCTGTTTCTGGTGGATTATTGGGTTGGGTATTTTCTTGTACGGCGCTCCAAAAGGGAATAGCCGTCATTCCACTTGAAGTAGCCGAAAACGGTGAGGCCGGTGTTGCCCATGCGTACCTCGGTCACGCAGGCCGGGCGGCAGGAGCAAAGGGGAAAGTTGTTTTAAGTGAACAGGTGATGTTATGAGAGATACTATCAAGAACAACAAGTATTATGAAGAATACTTAACTTTGAATGAAAAACGTCTTAAACGATTTCAACATCAGTTAGAAACATTGCCACCTGACAACGCATTAGGTAGACAGAATTGTGTAGCTTTCATAGCGAACCTTTATTGGAGCAGGATATGTGCTTTATATTCTTCTGGCGCTCGTATAACGGAAATTGCGGAAATATATCCGCAGTATATAAAATATCTTGTCCAAAGCGGTAAACCGCATGAGGGGTATTTTGATGTTATTGATGCTGTTTCACTTTGTGTTTTATTAAAAGCAAAAGAATGTTTGCCTGACTTGAAAATAATTCTGCAACAAACAGATATGCGTGACAAATTATCTGATACTCTGCTGTCTAATTTAGATGTCACTTGGGATGTAACAGAATTGGATTTGCGTTGTGGTTGGTTTTCCGATTTTCAAAAATGCACAATTACGGACAGGGAGAAATTTCTGAAAACCTATATTTCAAAGAAATGGTATCGGGCGCATAAAGATGCGTCCTGGTACAATAGCCATAAATCTACTGCAAACATTTATGTCGGCTATTGGAGCTTTGATGTTGCCGCCGTTGCGAAAATATACAATGTGCCTGACAGCAAAGACTGGCCGTACTATCCCTACGATTTAGTACACTATTGACCCCCTACAATGCCCAACGAGGCCGGGGCAGGATAGTCCCCCTCCCGGCCTCGCTCCGCAAGCCCTTTACCCTTGCGCTGCGCCCCTGTTCTTGCCCCCGTCTGCGCCGTTCTTCTGCGCTGTATGGGCGGCTATGGTTTTACTGGGGTACTGGTCATAGACACTCCTTTCCATGAAAAATACTCCTGTCGATTTTGCAGGAGTGAGGTTAATTCTTTGACATTCTTGATGGTAGTAGTAGATTTGGGGAAATGTGTATGTTATAATACTCTCCATAGCCAAAGCAGGAGGATTTCTTCAAAATGAATACGCAATAT
>CAQBGY010001068.1 GCA_948759685.1 uncultured Eubacterium sp. | reverse complement strand
GGTATTTCTCTGCCAGTGCCGCCAACTTCTTTGTCATATCCCTTGCTTCATTTGCTCTGTTCATATCCATACTGCCGCCCAAGTAGGCTTGTATCGGGTCTAAAATCAACAGCTTTGCGCCCGTCTTTATCACAGCCTGCTCCAACCGTTCATCTATCATGGAAAGGGATTTTATCTTTTCATCAATGACCGAGATTTTCTCACAGTCTGCCCCTGCCTGTTCCAATCGGAGCTTTACCGTATCGGCAAGACCATCCTCCGCACTCTGATAGATGACATTCAAAGGCTCTGTAAGTTTCATTTCACCGTCTAAGCCCTCTCCATTTGTCAGCTTCGCCGCTATGTTCAGCACAAATGTTGTCTTTCCGTCCCCCGGATCGCCTTGTACGATTGTCAGCTTGCCATAGGGGATAAACGGAAACCACAGCCAAGAAACTTCCTGCGACTGTATCTCCGACAATTTAATCAACTGTAATTCTATTTTTGTTTCTTCCATAAGCCCTCCATTTCTGAAAAATCGTTGTCACTGGAAGAAACCTCTGCTATACTTGTATTGTGAGGTTGATAACAGAGGTTTTCCAGTTATCACAGCCCTAACAGTTGCCGCTGTCGGGGCTTTTTTCTTCTCCGTTGGTATTTCCCTGCCACAGATATTTTGCTCCGTCCAACACCCACAGGATAGCTTTCAGCATATCAAGACAGTCATTCCGCATATCTTCCAATCCCTCCGGCGTTAAATCAATCTCTGTCTTTTCAAACTGTTCTGTCACTTCCCGGATATTTGTCTGCATTATCTTTAGTTCCTCTACCAACTGATAAACCAGTTCTTTTTTACCGACCACGCACACCCGGTTATAAATGCAGGAACGGACAAAATAATCTTTCTTAGAAAGTCCGCTTGCCAAAATCTTTGCTTCGATTTCTTCCCTCTCTCTCGGGGAAATGCGAAAGCTGATTGTCGGGTATTTATGCACTCCACTCATTCTTCTTCCTCCCTACTGTTCTCCATCTCCAATTTATCTGCAAGTTCTCCCTGCTTATTTGGATATAAATGTGAATAAGTATTTAATGTTGTTTCGATTTTCTCATGCCCCAACCGTTCCGCAATCGCTAATGGTGTAAAACCCATTTCCACGAGTAACGAAGCGTGGGAATGACGAATATCATGCAAGCGTATTCTTTTCACTCCCGAAGCCTTGATACCTCTGATAATCTCATGCTCCATATAGGATTTTGTAAAACGGAACATTCTTTCGTCTGCCATAATTCCGTATAAGTGCGAAGTATACTCTTTTAATTCTTCTGTCAGAAACGGCGGTATCGTTATGATACGTTTGCTCTTTGGCGTTTTAGGCGGTGTGATAATATCCCTTCCCTCTATCCGCTGATAAGACTTGTTTACGGAAATGGTGCGCTTCTCTAAGTCAATATCATTGTAGGTAAGAGCAAGTAATTCTCCAATTCTCATTCCTGTCCAGTAAAGGAGCAGAAACGCCATTTTTGTTTCCGGCTTGTTCTCCACAGTTACAAGAAACTGCTTAAACTCCTGCTTCGTCCAAAACTCCTTTTCCCCGGCGTGGCTCTTTCCGATACTCCCGGCTTTCCTGCAAGGATTGTCTTTCAAGTCATAGTACCGAACCGCATAATTGAAGATTGCCGATAACTGATTATTGACCGTTTTCAGATACGTTTCTGAATATCCCTTTTTCATCAGTGCATTTTGCCACGCCCGAATGTCGGTAGCCTTAATTTCATTCATGTTCTTTTTCTTGAAATACGGAATAATTTTCAAGTCAATAATGAATTTCTTTGTACGCATGGTATTTTCACGCAGACGGT
>CAQBGY010001067.1 GCA_948759685.1 uncultured Eubacterium sp. | reverse complement strand
CTTCCGATAGGAAAACAAAATGTATATTGTTCTTCGACCATATCGGTCGAAGAACAGAGAAAGCATGCTTTCTCTGTTCTTTTGGATTATTTATCCAGCATTTTCATAAAAACGGATAGACGAAAATGAGAACGCTAAATCACGATAATCTGCGCTTTCCCCTCGGCTCTCTGGAGATATCGCATTTGGATATTCTAAATTTAAGGTCAACCATCCATTCTTGATACATTCAGATGGTATATTAAAACTGACGATTTCTTCTGGAGAGAAGATTTCACCATCATACAAGACTCTATCTCCACTCCGGATTATAAGTTTCTGCGGAGGTGCATAAATACCTGAAAATACAAAATTTCCTGTTAAACCCTCTAATCCATCTCCAACATTCAAAAGAATTCGCCCACTTTTACCCCATGTCCACACCCAATAAACGCCTTGTCCATTACTTTCTATGCTGGCAAGACCATCTAAAAAGTATCGCCGGGGATCAAAATCCATGCTAATGATTTCACTGCCAATTTCATAAGCATAAGGAGCAAATGTTTTTACACCCTGATAGGTATACTGATTTCCAGTCAAATAAAGCTGTCCTTCTTTTGTCACCTGATATTCCAACAGATCTGGCATATAATTTTTATCTACCGTATTCCACTGAAACCAATAATACTCCCTCTCTATATCATCTGCTTCATTCACCTGATAGATTGTATTTTCATTTTTTCTTGTCTCTATCCCAAGTGCATTAAAGATCGTTGGCATCAAGTTGCTGTGGCTAATCGGGGTTTCTGAAAATTTAAGATTTCCATGTTGCTCAAATTCTTTTATCATAAAAATGGGAAAAGCACCCAATGTAGATGACTCACCATGATCGGCCGTAATTACTACCATACTCTGGTCATATATTCCCAATTCTTTCAGCTGGTTCAAGTATTCTCCCATGATCTTTAAACACGCTTTTCCCTGTGTAATGTAAGT
Organism: uncultured Eubacterium sp.; assembly: GCA_948759685.1. The sequence continues at coordinate 871 of CAQBGY010001067.1, read as the reverse complement.
TGCCTTTCCTTTCTCTGCGATTGTAATATCACTATTCATGTAAACCGGTGGATGCGCTCCAACTAAATGTATCAATCTGTATACATTTTGATCAGGTAACAACTTTAATCCATCCTCTTTCAAGGATTGATAAAAAATTGTGTTGTCCGCAGGGAAAGCTACAACTTTACTTTCAGCTTGCTCTGCTTTTAACTCATCAAAAACCCCGCTATAAAACCATACATACGGCTTAATGATATGCGGAAAATAACGAAAAGCTGCCAAACGAAGCATTGCTTTTTCCAGTGATACTGGGGATTTCACTGGAATTTTTTCTTTTTCTGCATTGGTTAAAAATGTCTCTTTCATTTCGCTTGAAAGAAATCTGTCTGTCGTATACAAGCCAATATCAAACCCTTCATCCCGAAGTTTGTGATAATAGTCTGTATTTTTGCAGGCTTCTTCGATGTACGCGTCATATGGCTGCTCATTTTTATAAACCTGTCCCGTCATAATATACGGCATAGATCCTTGTGTCCCTGGGAACATGCAACTTGTATTGGAATAACTGGTAAAGCCATCAAATAAATCCGCTATTTCCGGACTTTCAATTAGAATTTGATCCAAAAACCTCTGGTCAAAGGCATCTAAAATAAAAATGATTACATTTTTCTGTTGGGAAACGGTATATAGATTTTTGGCTGACAGATGTACTTCCCCTTCTTTCTGTTTTGAAAAATCCGTTGTAAGAAACAGCGTCCCTAGGGTTATCATCTGCACCAATAATACGCAGCCAGAAACCAAAGTCACCCCTGTTTTATATTGCTTTTTAAACAGAGTACGTCCAACGAACGAGAGAACGATACAGGCAATCCACAGAAGTGTATTCCAA
>CAQBGY010001066.1 GCA_948759685.1 uncultured Eubacterium sp. | reverse complement strand
TTTCTTTCCCCGAAACTTATTTTACAGGATTATCCCCGCCTTTTGGCACTTTTCCCGTTCTTCCTCTGTGATATAAACCTGCTTCTCCATATTACTTTACCTCGTTTCTTATAAAATTTTCCGTTTTTTATAAGAACCACTTTACGCGCCTGCTTCGTATCCTTTTTTAGCAAAACCCACTTTACTAACAATTCACTTCTATCAATGTATAAATCAATACATAACTCATCAAAATGTTGACTTTTCTGTTTAATGTGTCTACAATCTATGTCATGGAAGTGCGTATTATTAGTTACTGAGGTTTTGTATTTGATTGCAATACTACTACGTTTTTTTGTTACATCGTTGGATTCAGACAAAGCGATTTTAGCTTAGTCCTCGTGCAGATAGACGCAGCCTTGCAGGAACATTCAGACCCATTTTATGTTGATATGGACAACATAGGCAATGTATCTTATGATCCCAAGGTTCATCAATTATGTTTCGAGTATAAAAAATGCTCAGAAGATTTTGCGGAATTGCTGAATATTGGCGGAACAAGTTCTAAAACTTTATATGGCCCCAAAAATATACACCAGCCAGACGAAATCGAAAAAATCCTCAATTTTTCAGAAGCGTTTCGGGCAAAACTGGAACAAAAAGGATATAAGCTGGATAAGTGGAAAAGGTAACATCAGAAAGGAGTGATACCAAAATGCTGGAATTACGCAACATTCCGCTTACCTATAAAGAAGGCGTGTACAGCGTTGTCGATTTTGGTCAGGACATTGAAGGAGACAACTCTGTCTCCTTTGACTATGATGCACAGTATCAAATGCTTGACTATGACATTCCTGTTGGAAAGGAACAGCGTAAAATGACGCTGTACAGCGTGCCAGAGGGGGAACTTGTTCGGACGCTGCGCGCCGTCTATGGCAAGGATGGAACCCTTCAGAAGATTACGGCTGTGCTTAAAGGCCGCGAAACACTTTTGTACATCCGCTATGAAAGCGAGGAAGATGCTAAGGAGAAAATTCGGAGATTTGCTATCCGAAATGCAGATGCCATAATCGAGCAGATCCAACAATGCACAGATGTTGCAGCAAGACTTTTTATCGACTATTACTGTGACGGCGATAACATGGATTACCATGCGGTGATCGGTACTGCCGCTCAGATGGAGACGGTGAGGCAGAAAGGTCATTACGAAGATTCCTGTGACTATTCCGGCAATTACTCCTCTGAAAACATTGAGGGTGACAACGGAATGCTAATCACAATGGTGCGTTGCGCCGAGGGCCATCCGTCAGAAAATTTCCAGTATGCGGTAGAAATCATGTCGAAGCATATTGAGAAACACGCTTTGGCAGCATTGCGCAAGACGGAGGATTTCAAATTTATCTGCGAAGAATATGATTAAGAAATGAGTGTGAATGGCAGAGCAAAGATGCAATCCTGCCCGTACAGATAGCCTATTTCACAGGTCTCAGACTTGGGAAAGCGGCAGGGCTGACTTGACAGAATATCAACTTTGAGATTCCATTTTATCTTTTTCCGTGATTTTTCTAATGACCTTGCATGGATTACCTACGGCAAGACTATGTGGTGGAATATCTCTTGTCACAACACTGCCAGCTCCAATAACAGCCCCTTCACCGATTGTTACACCTCCACAAACAACCACGTTAGCAGCTAACCAACAATCATTCTCAATGGTAATGGGTTTCGCATATTCAAGATTATATACACTGCCATTTTCGCGCAACCTACAATTTCGCTCATTAGGGAGCAATGGGTGCATAGGTGTAGCAAGAGTAACATTTGGACCAATCATCACATTATCTCCAATGTGGACAGAACAAGATCGG
>CAQBGY010001065.1 GCA_948759685.1 uncultured Eubacterium sp. | reverse complement strand
ATCTATTCTGTATTTTTTGAAAAGCTCTTCTAGTTCGTTTTGTGCTGTTGTGAGTTTTCCATCCAATGCCTGGTTTAGGCACTCCTTTGCCCGAATATGCTTTTCTATATCCACCTTCCTCCCCTCCCTTCTACAACTTTGTAAACTCTCTTTTCGTGCATGTTTATACAAGTTGATTTGTCGGGTTACGCTGTCGGTTATTATCTAATTCTGTTTTCTGCAAAAGACAATGAATCCAACCCTTCAAATAAAAGTAATCTTCTGGATGCTGTGTCCGAATCTCGTCCAATTTCAATGCAGTGTCTTTTACATCCTCTGCTTTTTGTACGGTCACCTATATTCCTCCTTCCTTCGCTTTCGTTGAAATCAATATATCATTCTTTGAAATCATTGTCAATATTTTTTTGTTTACTTTGAAATCAAATTGTGATATAGTGCTTTCATGGAGGTGAAAACAATGAATATCCATGAACGCTTGAAGCAATTAAGAGATGAATTGAATCTTACCACTCGTGCTTTTGGTGCTACCATTAACATGTCAGGCGGTGCCATTACAAATATGGAGAAAGGTACACGAAATATTACCGAACGTACTATTCGTGACATATGCCGTGAGTACAATGTTAATTTCGATTGGCTCACCAATGGTATTGAACCCATGTTTACAGATGTAACCAGCGAATTAGATATTGATGATGAAGTGAAGCAACTTGCACAGCAATATAGTCTGCTCAATGATTCAGATCGTGAGTTAGTTAAAAAGATGATTGATTCATTAGCCGAAAAATCCAAGTCACCTTAATAGTAAAAAGAAAGGGAGGTCAACCTCCCTTTCTTTCTGCATATTTATAGGCTCTTATTCACCGGGTACAAAATTCCGAAAAGGGAGATAACAATTGGTCATTGACCCGCACCGCCACATCAAAAATCGTGTGGCGGTGTATTACAATGCCACTTCCTTATTTGCAAAGTCCATGGGGTTGATATGAAGGACAAAACAGATGTCAGTTAATTCATTTGCCCGCAGTTCTCTTCCCCTACCCTCTCCTCCTAAACTTGCATACAGAGAACCATACGCCACCCCTGATTTTCTTGACAAGTCAGAAAGGTTGATTCCCATATCTTTTACATACTTTGCTAAATTCTTAGTTACTGTCATTCCTACCACCTCCAACACCTTAGTTATTAAGAATTTAAATGCATTATATTCCTAACTACTAAGATTGTCAATAAGATTTTAAAATTATTTTCTTATTTGCTAAGATTTATATTTACAACATAAAAAAATGATGTTATCATATGAAAAAGAAAGGTCGGACAAGAAAATGACAAAGCAAGCCATAGCCAACTTTTTAAAGCAGCTACGTAAAACTTCAGGATTACCTGTCAATGAAGTTACAAACAAATTGCAAGAATATGGTATAGATATTTCTGCTAAAACACTTTATGGATATGAAAGCGGAACAAGCATGTTAAATGCAGATGCATTTGTAGCTTTATGTAAAATTTATAAGTGTGATAATCCGCTAGAGTTTTTTGGATCTCCAACTATAAAATCAAATGAAATGTGGATCGTTGAAAAATACCGCTCCCTTGACCCCTATGGACAAGAAACGGTATCTTACATATTGGACAGAGAAGTAAAGCGGGTATCCGAATTAGCAAAACTAAAAGAAAAGCTTCCCCATATTTTGATAGAGTCTCCTGAAAAACAATCACCTGTCAGATATATAAGCTACCATCAACGAACGGCATCCGCTGGAAACGGCCAGGTTGTTTTTGAGGATATGCCTGTTGACCGGATTAAAATACCAGATATCCCGAAATACAAGCGCGTGTCCTACGCGATCGGC
>CAQBGY010001064.1 GCA_948759685.1 uncultured Eubacterium sp. | reverse complement strand
ATGAAGTTAGACACCGAAAATAGCTTTCCGCTACTTTGCAAAGAAAACGCATGGAAATATCGGCATCCGGCGGGCATCCTTTTAACCCCAGCAAATACCATGCATATTCTTTGTCTTTCATAAATGCTTCCTGCCACGCCTGCAGCTCCCCAGAAAGCACGCCTCCTTCTTCCATGTAAAAACTCTTTTCCGTTATAATAAATCTCATCTTTTTCCCTCATTCGTATTGTCTTATGATCGGCGCCCTTCCTGCCTGTTGTACCCCTGTACCATTACATCTTCACTGATACAATTGCACAACCACATATCCCCAAAGGATCCTTTAAAGCTTTGCCAAAATCTCCATCATCCAGAAAATGAAGATAGACCACGGATTGGAAAATATAATGGGTTATCCTACAAAGAAATCGAAAAACTGCCAATAAATTATTCTCTGCTAAAACCGATGCATGAATATGTCACAAGTAGGTAACGCTCCGTAAAGAAAGTCATGGCAGGCAGAACATGTAAACTTACACAAATGTAAGTTACGATTCCGAAATGTAAGTTACATCAATGGATGCTGTTTCTCTAATTTGATATTCTTAATTCAGAAAACAAAACACCTCAAAATACAGCAAACAAAAGGAGATATCAAACTATGAAAAAGGCATTTATCGCGGTAGCAGCTATGGCAGGAATTATTGCATTGCGCATGATACTTTCAGTCGCTCTTGGTGAACAGATCGCTGAAGTGTTTACCGGAATATCCGTCAGCGCCTTGTTCTTCTATTTTCTTATATCAATCTCAAGAAATAGGCGGAGAACATAAAAAGCAGAAAACTATATACAGTAAAAATGCAATCGATACAACACAGGCGGCGCAGAAGATTCACTACTCCTGCGCCGCAAAATCATTTCCTCTGACAGATTTTTCCCTCTCAAAATTGAGTGTCATCCTGTATTTCAGACCACTATTTGATTCCTGCCACTGTTTTTCCCCCGATATAACTACTCGTCCGTATCCCGGACAATGTACTCGATTTTGTCCCCGCTTGCCGTGCAGTCCGCATGCTGTGAAACAGCAAACTTCCATATGCGGTCCTGCGTATCAAAAGAAGCGGCGCCCCATACAGACGCCGCTCCCAAACAACCGTATTTATGCGTGATATTTGAACCTGTCAACCAATTCCTTGAGCAGATCTGCCTGCGTTGACAACTCCTGCGACGCCGCCGCGCTCTCCTCGGAGGTGGCGGAATTGGATTCCACAACCTGCGCGATCTGGTTTACACCCTCCGTAATCTGCGCTGTGGCATCTGCCTGCTCCTCAGATGCTATCGCGATCTCATCGATCGCATCGCCCACCGTCTTTGCATTCTCGACCACAAGCAGCAGCGATTCCGCTGTGGAATTTGCCAGCTTGGTTCCGTCCTCTACCGCCTGAATTGCGTTCTGAATCAACTGTTTGGTATTCTTCGCCGCTTCGCTGCTCTGCTCGGAAAGCGTACCGACCTGCGTGGCAACCACTGCAAAGCCTTTCCCTGCCTCGCCCGCTCTCGCCGCCTCGATAGAAGCGTTCAGTGCGAGAAGGTTCGTCTGGGACGCAATTTCTTCGATACTGCTAATGATCTCAGCGATCTTATTGGAAGCCTCCTTGATTTTTTCCATCGCTTCCGTACTCTGTTTCATCTGGGCATTACTCTCGCTCACCTGATCGTTCATACCGTTCACTACTTTTTTCGCCTTCGCCGCATTCTCCGCATTGGCATGAATCTTTTCGGATATATCCGTCATCGTCGCCGTCAGCTCTTCAATCGCGCTCGCCTGATCGGTTGCTCCCTCCGCCAGAAGCTGAGATGCGCCCGCCAGATCCGTTGCT
>CAQBGY010001063.1 GCA_948759685.1 uncultured Eubacterium sp. | reverse complement strand
AATTGTTGGAATGATACTTACGGGTATCAGCTTTAACCCGCTGTTCCGTCAGCGGTAGCCTACCACCGATGCACCTTAATAGTTGTATTAAGCGGTTGGGACAAAGTACACTTTCGCAAGACAAGACAGAACCGTGAGGGGAAGTCAAGTACGGTTAGTATCATACCGTAGAGTGGCGAGGCTGGATAGTATGGTTAGCGCAAGCGAACTGTTAGTAAACTTCGTAATGTCACGAAAGAGTGTAAGATACTGGTACACTCTACCCAAAAGGGAAGCGGTCGGTTAATCCTTTCCATGGTAGGATTACACGGATATAAGCACCGCCGGAGGATGAGACAGAACCTAACCTATCCGTTAGTTATCTATGTGGAACATGGTAAGCCTGTATATCTCCTGCCATGTAAAAATGGCAGGTAAGCTGACAGCAATGAAAGCCGAATGGTGTGCAGGTATAAGATAACAGAAAAAGCGAATGCCGTTCTGTAATGGAACGGATACGGATTGAACCGACATCACGGGCTGATGTAGGCGACATCATCCGACACGAAAGTGGGCAGACTTCTGTGGCGACACTCGGTAGGCAAAACAAACCGAATGTTGCCAAATGGTGATTCTTTACAATAGACTTTTAGAACTTTTTTAAAGTAGGAATGCAAATGAACGATAAAATCAAAGAAAAACTCCTCGACCAATCGTGTGCACCGACTGATAACTTGCAAACGAATTGGGACAGGATAGACTGGACCAAAGCGGAGCAGGCTGTTAAGAAGCTTCAAGCTCGCATTGTAAAGGCTCAGAAGGAAGGCAGAACGGGCAAGGTGAAAACCTTGCAGTGGACGCTGACCCACTCTTTTTACGCAAAAGCCTTAGCCGTAAAGAGAGTTACTTCTAACGGAGGTGGTAGCACCCCCGGGGTGGACATGGAAACATGGGAGAAACCCGAAGCAAAAACACAAGCGATAAGTGAGCTCAAACGCAGAGGCTACCAGCCGAAGCCATTGAGAAGAGTCCACATCAAAAAGAGTAATGGCAAACTGCGACCGTTGGGAATACCGACAATGAAAGACAGAGCCATGCAAGCACTTTACCTCATGGCATTGGAACCAGTGTCGGAAACAACAGCCGACACACGTTCGTACGGTTTCCGCAAGGAACGTCGCTGTATGGATGCGGTACAGCAATGTCATAACATTCTCCGGAAAGGCTATTCTCCCGAATGGATTTTGGAGGGTGACATAAAGGGGTGCTTCGACCATATCAGCCATGAATGGTTGCTTGCCAACATCCCTATGGACAAAGCAATACTCCGAAAATGGTTGAAATGCGGCTATATCTTCAACAAACAGATGTTCCCGACAGAGGAGGGAACGCCACAAGGTGGCATTATCTCTCCCACGCTTGCCAATATGACATTGGACGGATTGCAGAAAGTCCTTGCAGAGAAATATAAACGAGTTAGAATAAAAGGCAAGTTATATTCGCCAATGGTGAATCTTGTCCGCTATGCTGATGACTTTATAATTACCTGCGAGAACCGTGAAACACTTGAAAAAGAAATCAAGCCATTGGTAGCCGACTTTATGTCTGAAAGAGGTTTGACCTTATCCGAAGAAAAGACGGTGATAACCAACATTCGTGACGGTTTCGATTTCCTCGGTTTCAATATTCGCAAATACGGCAATGAAATATTGACAAAGCCGACCAAGAAAGCCGAAAAACGCTTTATGGAAAATATCCGTAAGGTTACAAAAGGTCATAAGGGTTGCAAGCAGGAATCATTAATCAGAATGTTGAATGCTAAAATCCGAGGATGGGGAGCATATTATCAGCATGGGGCGACACGTGATTCTTTTCACAGAA
>CAQBGY010001062.1 GCA_948759685.1 uncultured Eubacterium sp. | reverse complement strand
CAGAAAAAAGTGCGAATGAATCCGCATTGGAGGAAGCTTCTGATCAAGAATTACACTGTGATCAGAAGCTGGGTGCAATACAATAAGGCACAATTTCTTCAGGATAAAAACCCGGGCGTTCCCGGGATTATATATAAGATTTGTCCGGAAAATGAAGAACTTAGAAAGCTGGAGCAGGCGCGTGATCTGTGGAAGACGGTGGCAGAGATCACCGGAAAGCCCATAAAAGAGATTTATACAGGGAAAGATATCCTGATTGAAGATCTGTCTATCGATCACTTTGTCCCAAGATCATACATTTCAAATGACGAGCTGTGGAACCTTACGCCGATGAGAAGGTTCTTGAACTCCAGTAAGAACAATAAACTGCCTTCCTGGGATGAACTCTTTGTCCCTTTTGCGGAATACCAGTTTTATTTGTATGGCTTGATTTTTCCAAGGGAGAGAACGGCGCAGTCGGAGATCTTGGAAAAGAAATTCAATAAATGTCGCAGAAATAATTTAAATGCGATATGGGCATTGGAAGCTTTGTACATACCGGGGAATTCTAAAGTTCAGTTTGTGAATATATTGGAACATAACATGAAGCCGATTTACGAGGCAGCACGCTTGCAGGGGTACGATACATGGAAGATAAGTGCAGATATGATTTAGATGAAACTGTAAAATACTATGATGAACATGCACAGAAATTTATTGATTTGACGATTCATGCGGATGTTTCAAAATTATATAGGATTTTTGAGAAGCGTATTACTTCAGGGGGGGGGGAGAATCCTTGATCTTCGATGCGGGAGTGGCAGAGACAGTAAATATTTTGTGAGTAGCATAGATTAGGATTTTAAACATGGCCTTAGGACCAACTGCTGGATTTCTGCCTTTGGCAGAGTATGTCTGATACAGCAAAGTGTAATCTAATTCCTCCAGTTCGTGGCTCAGCAGTCTGACAGAATAATCGTTAGGAACCAGACCTTTCAAACTTAATGGCAAAACCAGTTGATAAGGCTCGCCGAATTCAGTATATTTTTAGTGTGTTTTAAGTTACTCTATAACTTATTATACCACGGATAGCAGCCCCTGCTAACTTTTAAAAATTTATACCTTTAAAATCAGTAAGTATTCATTAAAGATTTAATAGAAAGTAGTTTTTCAGATTATAGTATTATCCAAATTCAAACAGTCATAACCCCTCCCGACCCCTCATACAATGTAAAAAAGTATTCTGAGGGGTTTTCTCTTGAAGGATTATATCGAAGAGCGTGCGATGAACATTGCCAATTATATTATTGAAAACAATGCCACGGTGAGGCAGACGGCGAAGGAGTTTGGGATTAGTAAGTCTACGGTACATAAGGATGTGACCGAACGTTTGGCTCAGATCAATCCGTCTCTTGCAGCCGAGGCAAGAAAAGTCCTGGATGTCAATAAATCCGAGCGGCATATCCGGGGCGGGCTGGCAACCAGGGAAAAATATCTGCATCAGCATATGTGTTAGAGAAAGATGCAGGTGTAAAGGAAAAGCGGAATCCCTTTACATTGTCATGAAATGAGCATAGAATAAGTTCATAATTATTTAAAGGATGATGAGGGGCAATGCGCACGAAGGAAAACCAACAGGGAATCCTATACAGCAACACAGACCTCAGGAGGCTGATCCTACCGCTTATTATGGAGCAGCTTCTGGCTATTTTGGTGGGCATGCTGGATACCGTTATGATCTCAGGGGTGGGGGAAACGGCGGTATCCGGGGTTTCTCTTGTAGACAATATTAACATTCTGGTGATCAATATTTTTGCGGCGCTGGCAACGGGTGGCGCTGTTGTGGCGGGGCATGCACTGGGACAAAAAAATCAGGAGCAGGCGGGCAGAT
>CAQBGY010001061.1 GCA_948759685.1 uncultured Eubacterium sp. | reverse complement strand
TGAAAGACGCTATGCAGATACAGTATAATGCCGGAAATTTGAAAGGATATTTGGACTACAAGCAGTTTTGGGATTTTCTCGATAAGTAAACTGCCCGGACTTATCACAAGGGGGCAAAGGCGGTTCTGAACGACAGAAGAACCGCCAATAAATATAAGCAGTATTAGCGGAGGAACAAAGATGGATTTTACATCAATAAATGAAATAAGCAAGAGTTATTTAGGAAGTTTTTATTGTCAGAATATTGTTGCGGGGAAAAATAACCCTGTCAGTTTTCAAGCTGTTTTAGATGTAAATATGGGGGGATTGGAGGATAGATTAAAAGTACAATACCCGAACTTGAAATATCATGTGTTAGATACTTCTACAATCAATTCTTCACTGTGGCAGCGTAATGACTATCCATTTGAAATGTTTTTTGAAGATAAATTGGACGAATCGGTCTTAGATTGGAAACCTACATCAAGAGAACCGTCCATGTTAGACGCAGGTGTGCAGGCAAGGATAAACGCAGCAAGGGGAAAATATGCAGTGGTCGTTCCGCCTGCATTAGAGGAAAAACTGGAAAACAATCCAGAACTATCCCAAAGTATTATCGAAAAAATATCAACACTGATAAAAGAACAGGATACAGTGCCAAGCAGCATAGATTCCTTTACTATTACTCTTGATAATGACGGGAATATTTCAAATTACAGGCTTTCGGGTGGTGGCGGGGAAATCACGATAACAAAAAGAAATGGGCAAAAAAGCAAAGATGAAGAAGCAGAGGAAATAAAAGAGCAGGAGCGAAATCAGAGATTGGCAGGGAAACGTGCATTAGAGAGAAAAGAGCAGTTGGAAAAAGCAGAGATAGATAAACGGTATCAACAGAGCCTGCTTGAAGCTGCATGGCTTTATGGACGGAATTTGTTATAAGCAGTTCTGCTTGGTGGTAAGGTTGTGTTAATGAGAAATATATTCAGTGAAAAGGAGGTTTTGAAGATATGGATATACAGTCACTTGGAATATTGAGCAGTATTACAGCACAACGCAATATCAATACCATAGTTGATAAAGGAAATAGCCTGTCATTTCCCCAAATTTTCTCAGAAATAAGGGGAACAAATCAAATATCTGCAAATGATATGTTTTCCGCAGCATTTCCTACAAATGATGTAAGTGTAAAAGCAGGGAATTGTGACATATCCAGTAAGATTTGGGAGAGAAAAGATTTTCCAGTATGGCAGTATTTTCAAGATAATGTAATCGCAGATAGTCTTAATAACTGGAAACCGGCAGGGGCAGAGCCTACGGGTGCAGAATCCTATATACAACAGGAACTTAAAAAAATAGGTTTTGGGGAAATAACGGTAATACTTCCAGAAAGTTTACAAAAGAAAATGGAAGCTGTTCCAGAGTATGTACAGAAGATTATAGAAAAGTTGCAAAAATGGAAAACCGATTATGACAGAATGGATAATGTTGTTGCTGCTTCTTATGGCGATGATCCTGTATTGTATCAAATGACAAAAAGCTATTGTATTCAATTAGACGAAGACGGAAATGTTAAAAACTATACTGTTGTTAGCGGCGGCATTGATACTAAAAAATCAGATGATACGATTAGAACAGATAGCAAAGTACCACGGAAAACAGTTGTAAAGATAGTAAAGCCAAAATCTGTACAAGGGGAAGCAGCAAATATCATAACAAGATTTGAGGAAGTAGATTATACGAATATTGCTCCTTACTTAGCCACTTTTTATAAAAATAAAGAAACTTAAATTTGATGAAATCACATAATGAAAATGGCAGATATTTTGAAAAAGTGTAAACTGCCCGGACTTATCATAAGGGGGCAAAGGCGGTTCTGAACGACAGAAGAACCGCC
>CAQBGY010001060.1:548-1875 GCA_948759685.1 uncultured Eubacterium sp. | reverse complement strand
GGATTGAGTTCACGCAAGAAGAAAACCAGACCAGGGCAGGAAAAGAGAATGTAAGTACTTGTCTGCTGAAAATCAAAAATGACAAAACACTTCCAAAGCCATTCAAAGACCCTAAAAAGTGGGAAAAGCTGACTACGGAAGAAATGCTTGAATACTTCACTTTGAATACTGGCGGTGATTTCTTTGTGATCGTAAAGCGAGAAGGACTTAACCTTGACATTGAACCCCCTACTGGATTGATAGAAAGCAGTACAAGTGAACTTTACAACGGTAATTTCTTTGAGTACATGAAAGCGAATTATGGTTATGTGTATTCTTTGAATAGCTTTGCACAGCTTGACTTGATTCCGCATTTCCAAGTAGGCGGATTGTAACATGGCTATGCGTTCAGCGTTGATACGGTGGACGTTTATACCTTAATACCAAGATTTGAAATAGGAGGAAGATAAAAACATGAAGAAATTATTTATTTCACAACCAATGAAAGACAAAACAGACGAGGAAATTTTGGCGGTAAGAGAAAAGGCAATCAAGAGCGCAGAGGAAAAGCTGGGCGAGCCGGTAGAAGTTATTGATTCTTTCTTCCAGAGCGCGCCGGCAGACGCAAGACCGCTGTGGTTTCTCGGAAAGAGCCTTGAACTGCTGTCTACGGCTGATGTGGCTTTCTTTGCTAAAGGCTGGGAAGAAGCAAGGGGCTGTAAGATTGAGAATACTTGCGCCATTGAGTATGGTATTGATGTTGTGATTGAGGATTACACAGCGGATTAAGCCGTTTATACGCTGATACCGAGGTTTGAGATTGGAGGAAGATAAGAAGATGAAAGAGATTAAATTTATTATACCTGAAAACGGAGAGAAGTTATCTGCAAATGCTGATGAACTGCACAAGGAACTTCTGAAACTTCCGGCTGAAATGTATGTGGATTTGTATCACACGATGAAAAGAAAGATGGAGAACAGCTATTTTGTTTCAAATGGCTGCATTTCTGCCAGTTCTATTTCTTCTGGCGCAACGAGGTTTTAGCCTATGCCCGAAGAAATCAAGGAACGCCTGTCAAAAACGGATATAGCAAGAGATTACAGTGAACAGCTTAAAAAGTCCAATCGCAAAGGCGATAGTCCATTGACGGATTTTACAGAGTTTCCGAGAGATTATCTGTACATGGGGAGCGTATCAGAAATGCCAGAAATTAGGGCAGATGAAAATATAATTCGTGAAATATTAGACGGGCTTATATCTGAACAATCAACCCAAACATGCACAATTCCAATAAGTTTTGTGAGGAAATAATATGGCAGAAGAAACAAAAGAAGGATTATCCAAAAC
>CAQBGY010001060.1:0-538 GCA_948759685.1 uncultured Eubacterium sp. | reverse complement strand
TACACGACACTCTTCCGATCTGATTATCCAAAACGGAATATGATAAAGTCGGGGAAATGCTGCTGGAACTGATTGCGGAGTGTCCGTATATCCCGAAGGACGCAAAGATTAAGTATAACGCATTGGAAGTTGGGAAGTGCGTAAGCATATCGACAATCGGAGGAAGTATAAAAAAATGGGATATTGCAGGCGGATTTACCGCAGAACTTGCAATACGGATTTTATATCAGAGCTTTCCGACAACAAACAGTCAAATGATAAATGCACAGGCGGTTGTAGACAACATTACTGGGTGGATGGAAGATATAGAAAATCTTCCACGATTGACAAAAAACAGGACAATAACAAAGATTACTGCAGGTGGTACATTCCCAGACGTGGAAGAAGTCGAGGGTGACAAAGCAACTGTCTATGTATCGAATGTGGTAATGGAATATAGAAAGAAAGGGGCATAAAAGTGAAACGACATGAATTACAGCATTTTGTAGACATTAACATGAGCAAAACGCTTGCAGATCGGAAGAGCGTCGTGTAGGGA
>CAQBGY010001059.1 GCA_948759685.1 uncultured Eubacterium sp. | reverse complement strand
ATAAAAACGGTGCAATTATACCAGTACAATTGGATGATTTAGCCGGATATGTGGGAAATATATAAGTCCACATGATTATGGATCCCCAGGGTGCGCTTTACGGTGATCTAACTGAAATGGTTGCCGGAATAAACGGTGGTGTACGCATCGAAATTAAGCCGAAAACAGCATCCAATGGTAATGTGTATTATAAGGGTGCTTTGGGCTATGAAGCAGATACAGAACAGGGAAAAACACGTTTTGAGATTGCAGATGACCAATCCATTTGGGTAACACATCGCCGTCTAAACACATACCTGGATTGTATTGATTCTGATGACATAATCTTTGGCGAAAGATGGAAAAAGGAAAAGGCAATTTCTTTGGGTGAAACTCCGGATTCTGACAGGTTTTATATCCGGCTTGACTATTTCGCAAGGCTGCTCTGTTCTGCTGGAAATCAGACGCCAGTATGGTATGGCTATGATTTACCTGGATTTGATTGGATAGCTGCATCGCAAAGGGTGGGAGGCCCCAGAGGCGATTATGGGCATAATGTTTCCAATTTGTTTGGTGATGAGGCTGTAGATGTTGATGGAGAAGTTTATACCGGACATTTGGGTATTGATATGCAAAAATGGCTCAAAAATGTTTATGCAGTAACAGAAGGAACGGTAATAGATATTTCAGAACGAACCGTAAGTAATGGGCATTCTGTTACCTTGAAACATGAAGTTGAAGGCATTACCTTCTATTCCTTCTATGCTCATATGCAAGTGGGTTCGCTGAAGCATTTGTACGAGGGACAGAAACTCCAGGCGGGGGAACAGATTGGAATCATAGGAAATACAGGAGTTGGTGTAAATAAGCATCTTCATTTGGCGTTTTACGTTAATAATGAGAATCCCGAAGAATCTTTCGGGAAAGATTTATATGGATACCAAAAACAGATAACATTTACCGATAAAGAAAGTTTCGACCATAAGAATTTAACCTTCTTTAATCCGGCGGCTGTTGTTCAAACACAAGGGAAGATTATTGTTGATACTATAAAGAAATTTAGCGATTGATAATTCGTATGCTATGTTTATGGCTGGACAGTGCTGGGGTGAAGAACTATCATATGAGAACAGAGAATTCACACCCTTGTGCTGTCCAGCTGTAAATACTATTTTTAGGTTATGAGGGATACCAATGAAGATAAAATGTCTTTCATTTGCCATTATTATGGTAGCGATAGTTTTAAGTGGATATCTCTATTTTTCGGAAGGCAGCTATTACGGAGAGGAAACTCCCCCTGCGGCTATTAACAATGAAGCAGAAAGCAGCTGCTCGGTGGAGAAAAAAAGTGAGCAATCCCCAAAAACTGCTTCCTCTGTGCGGGAAAACGATAAAAAAGATGAATACACAAGGGAAGAGCTACAAAAAATACGTTTACAGATCATGGAGGAATATCCGGATGCTACGATTACTGATGAAGATGAGTATAAGTCTTTGTTTGCTGCGGCATTCGAACATCCAGATTCGACTTCGTTGAAATTAAGTCTTTTCCTTTATAATGCAAAAATTGGAACGCAGGTAGCTGGTATCAATTTTTGCACAGATGCAGAATTTGCATCAATAGAAGAATTGCCAGAAACTACACTGTTGTATTGTGCAATTAGAAGCGCTCGGTGCTTTTGCTGGGATGCTACATGGAAAAACGACCCATATTTTGTACCAGATGCTGACTTTTTTCGAAAATACACAGATGATGTGGAAGGATTTTTTAAAGAAGATGTAGAAAAACAAGCATATACCTATTTTGGTGAAGATGCAAAAGTAAACCACTTTGCAGAATTTAATAATGATTATCGGAATTACAATTATTATGAATATGCAGGTGTACATACTCCAATTGGA
>CAQBGY010001058.1 GCA_948759685.1 uncultured Eubacterium sp. | reverse complement strand
ATCTACACTCTTTCCCTACACGACGCTCTTCCGATCTCTTAACCGGAAACTGGATAACATCAACCAATATCTTGACCGCAGTTTAGAACAGCAATCTGCTGACAAAAAGATTGGAAAAAATACCCAATCCTTCTAAATTCGACATTAAAAAAGAGGGTATCGCAACGAGTTTTTCTCTATTGCAATACCCTCTTGTGTAACAATTCTTATATACTGACCTATTTTATAATATATATCATGTAATTTTTTATATCGTTCTTTCATGTATTTTACTCCATTTTCTAATTGGCTCTACCGTACTCCATATCTTCGCTGCTTTCCTTAGTGGTGCATTTGTAGCCCATGTCCAAACACAATTTGCAAAATTTAAATTTTTCTTCCTTTTCAAGTATTTCATCATAGGAACATCAGCTGCCATCTTTATACTTATTTACTTCAAAATATCCATTTTGTAGATATTTTGACTCAGTTTCTTCACTTGTCTTTGTTTTTCCCTAATATTTATCTGCCACAATCAGTGTATGTGTGTCAATAAACGATTTAATAAACAGTAAAGCTATGGGAACTGCAACAATGCAATTCCCATAATTTTCAACACTTTCTTCTTGACGACTCCATTTTAATATTCGTTATCAAGCAGACCCAAGCCGTAAGATTTCACATTTCCATTTACAGCATCATAAATCCACTCGCAGACACTTTTATCATTTCCGAGCTTATCAAAGACATTGCTCGAAATAATGGTATGTTGTGTGTTTTTTGTTTTATCATCTTCATTAAAGCTCCAAATATAAATACCCACATCAGGGATATTTGCCAGTAAGCCCTCCACCATATCTTTCAGATCGTTTTGAAATTGATCTCCCAACTCTTTGGTTTTATCCATCTTTCCATTGTTGATATAGGCTTGATATTGCTGCAAAGTATCATCACGATAGGAACAGTCAAATAGAATTTTCACGCTGTTTCCACGTTTTTGATGGAGTGCTGTTAAACTATCCAATACAAGGTTATCGGTTGTCAATCTGTCGGAAATTTCTGACGGTGATTTCCACAAATTGACTGCTGTATCATGCCAACCATCATAGAGAATGAGCGAACTATCAACGCAAACTGTTATGTTTTCTGCCATTGGAAACCTGTCAATCACATCATCCGCAAGAAGTGAGGTGGCAAATCCGCCTGCGGAAAAGCCTGTCACAAGCAATGTATCAGGTTCTCCGACATATTTTTTTACCTCATCTATATATGCGGAATAGTTATTATAACCATTATGATAAACAGTTTTATCTTTTCCGTTTTTTGTGTAATGATATTCGCCTGTTCCGGAATGGAAATCACCGGAAGCATACGGAATCACAATGAAAGTCCAGTCCTTAAACGGGTTTTCATCAACTGTACTGCCAATGCCTCCCTGTGCCACAAAGTCTTGTCCGAACATTGTGGTCGCAAAAAAATTCTTGCCGCCTTCAGATGTTTCACTGGTAATACTAACACCACCACCGAAGAAATAAACAACGACTTTATTCTCGCTACCTTTACGAAATATACCGTGCCACTCGCTTCCATCAGAAGACTTTGTATTTTCTGGTGTGATACGATACCATTTGCCTATTTCCGGCTCCCCCGTTAATTCGGGGAACGATTTTAGGAATGTCGTTTTCAGAAAGATGAAGATAGCTAACACCAATACTAAGATGACTGCCAAAATGATTCCAAAAATTTTCAATGCACGATGTTTTTTCTTTACTACTATACCATTCATAGTGATTTTCCTTTCCAATTGATTTTAATTATTGATTTTTCTCTATATCCTGCCAATTCGCATTGGTTAATACCTGAATCAGTGAAACTCAATTGCTTTGAACGCTGACAACTGCATATTTAATCAG
>CAQBGY010001057.1 GCA_948759685.1 uncultured Eubacterium sp. | reverse complement strand
TATGCCCCTTATACATAGACAGGTATTTGATGTGTGCGGTGTAGTGCCGCAATACCGCGTCTACCGCTTCTGGTTCTCCGGCTACGGCTCGTTCGATTACCTCAAAAGGTATCAGCTTCTTGTTCCTCATGTTCCAATCTCTCCCATTCTTTCCGTAACTGTTTCAGTGCAACATTTCTCCGACTGTTTATCGTACTTCTGCAACGCCCGTACAATCTGCCGATTGCTTCATCACGATAACCAACAAAGTAATACAATAGCAGGACTTCCTGTCGTAACTGCGGCAATCTCGATAATGCCTTTGCTAACCGTTCATCATCAACGACAACTTCCTTTCCAAACACAAGAAATACAGTCGGCTTGTCCTGCTTTTCAAAATAGCTGTCCATAGCAGACGGTTCAAAATATCGTTCTGACATCAGATAGTCAAGGGATATTTCCCGTTCCTCTTTCCGCTTCAAATCCCGCCATGCGTTGATTGCTTCATGGCGCAGGACAATCTTGCAGAACGCATTAAACGCATATTCGATATGTTCCATGAACTGTTCAGAATATCTCATCTTCTCTCACCCCCTTTCTTCCCAGTAGGGGGCTATTACAACAAAAACTCCATGCAGAATATATCCACATTGGTTCTTGGTAATATGAGTTTTTAAGACATACTAAATGATATGTATATTCATATCTATAGGCAGAATATCCCTCTTCACAAGACAAGATTTTTTTGATAATTCACCATAGTCAAAACTACCCGCGAAATAAAAAACAGACATAGCAGCATCTCCAATACCGCCATGTCCATGAAAGCTGTCCTGCTACATAAAACCGGCGGCTTTGATTGTTATTTCAAAACCGCCGGCTGATGTTATTTTCGGTAAATGAGCGCATTAAATCTTCTGCCCGAACAGCGGTTTTTTTCTTTTCTGCCGCCGGGCAGATTTTATCACTTATTCAACAAATGGTGTTATAAGCAATTATTTTTCAAAAAGCATTGCAAGCGTAAATGCCTTATCAGAATACACACTTCCTGCAACATCTGCCCATACTCCACGCAATTTGAATCCAACCTCCTGTGCTTCACTAATCAAAGTTTCTTTTGTAAAGTATGTATTCCAGATATAATACTGGAATACGCCACTGTCTTTAATAATGGAAGCCTGTTCTAAAGTAACATTGGGCGCATACTTATAATTGCCATAAAATGCCACATATTTCTCATTGCTCCAAAATCCTCCGTTGTTGCAGACCTCCCATGTCCGTGTTTGTAAAAATGAATTATACTTTTCTGTGGAAAATACATCCAATAAGAATTTTCCGCCGGATTTCAAGTGGGAATAAACATTCTGCATAAGCGTTTTTCGGTCATCTGTTGACAATGCCCCATAATCGCAATATATCATTGTTGCAAAATCAAAAGCCGTATTTAATTCCATGTTCAAATAATTTTGATATAAATATGAAATATCCAATCCCTGTTTTAATGCAGAATTTTTCGCATAGTCTATTGACCTCTTAGAAAAATCAATACCTGTAACATAGTACCCTTGTCTTGCAAATTTCTCTGCATATATTCCCGGACCACATCCAATATCACAAAGTAACGGATAATCTATTGGTGATACAAGCTTCGTTATCCATGCAACAGATTCTTCAATAAATGCATGTTTCCTGCTTGCTCCGTCAAATTCTGGATTGAGATGAGCCTTTAGCATTTGCTTGGAGATATGCTCATCATTCCAAAATTCACCCTCCGTTTTTTTGTAAAGGATTGGTTTTTCTAAAACAGTTTCGACATTCTTTAACATTACGTCTCCTTTCTGTGAGCAAAAGAAAAAGCCGTAGATTTTACTCTACGACTAATCGCTCAAATGACGAAGAATAGTTAAGAGTAAA
>CAQBGY010001056.1 GCA_948759685.1 uncultured Eubacterium sp. | reverse complement strand
TTATAATATCCGCCAGTTGGTTCGTGACAAGATAATCGTTCATATTGATGAGGAAAATGATTCCTAATCCGCTTTCCGGCAATAGAAACATATTTGACATATAATTCTCAACCAGTCCGGAATGCCCCAATACAGGCTCTGTATATTCCTCCGTCAAAGTCCACCCCATTCCATAATAATAGGGGCTGTCACCATCTACATATACATTGTCATAAAGCATAGCATTTAAACTGTTTTGACTGACGATTCCCATTCCGCCATTTAGATACATTTGCAGATATTTTGCCATATCTGATACACTGGAACTTAAATAACCTGCCGGAACGGTAGACCATGAATATTTATCGGGATAGTCCGGTTCTCCCGCAATCGGAAGTCCAAAATAATTTCGATACCCTGTTATCAATCCGTTTTCTTTGCTTTGTATAAGTGTTGCTGCCGTATGGCTCATACTTAGTGGAGAGAAAATGTTTTTATCCATATACTCTGAATAGCTAATTGCGCTGACTGTTTCTATAATTTCTCCTAACAATCCATAATTGATATTTGCATATTGATGTTGTCCGTAACTTTCTGTTATTTTTGCATTTCCAAAACGCTGATATGTCCCTAAACCGCTTGTCTGATTCAAAAGCTGTCTTACAGTAATTTTATCTCCGTCGGACACATTTATAAAATAATCAGATGTATCAATATAATCAGATATTGTCGTGTCTAAATCTACTTTTTCTTCTTCCACAAGCTGCATAACAGCTAATGCTGTAAATGATTTGCTCAATGAACCTATAATAAAAGGCGTATCTAAATTATCGCAATTTCCATAAGTTTCAGAAAACAGTACCTCTTTATAGTTTACAATGGCTATCGCCATTCCGGGAATATGCAATTCTTTTATTTCTTTTTTTAACCGGCTGTCAATATCGCTATAATTGCTACTTTTTTCATTTGCCAAAACAGGCTTATACCATATGGCAATAACACAAATGAGTGACAGTATTACACAAATTATTTGTCTGGTTTTTCGATTCATAAAACCGTTCCCCCTATTTTTTTCTGATATACCATTCACTATCATCTCCCCTCTAATTTTTTTGCTCCCTCAATTAAAATAGTTATTGATAATTCAAAACTATCTTTTATCAACTGTGTATTACCAAAGGCGTTATGATTTTCAAGTAATGCAAAGCCCTCTAAAAAACTCCTAAACATTCTGACTAAATGAACACAATTATCTTGTGAAATATTTAGCGACTTAGTTACTTTGAAAAAAATTGTAAACATTTTTGAAGTCACTTCGTTCATCTGTTCATTTTCAAACTGATTGTACCAAAGCATAGTACTAAAAACTCCTTGATTCTCTATTGCATATTCATGGAAAGCGTAGCACATAGCTCTAATCGCATCATATCCAGAAAGTCCTATTACGGCTTCAATAATTCTGTTCTCTAATTCTTTCCAACCATAAAGCATAAGCTGCTGTTTTAGGTCGTCAAACCCGTCAATATGGTTATAAAGCGATGGGGACTTAACACCTAATTGCGCTGCAAGCGTTTTTAAGGATAAGTTTTCTATGCCTATCGTATTTGCCATATATGCGGCTTCTTTGATAACCGATTCTTTATCAATTTTTATTTTGGGCAAAATAAAGCACCTCCTTTTGTTTACTTCGATTTGTATTTTAACAAATCATATTAGTTATGTCAAGATATTAGTAATTGGAAGGGGATTCCGTAGTCGTATGCTTGCTCCGAAACTTATCATTTAGCAAATACGGAAAGGAAGGGAAAGGAATGGAACGGAAACGGCAAATCAAAGACGGGCATATCGTGGTAAAAAATCCACTATATCAAGAAATGCCAAAACAGGAAGTGGCGATAAAATCCGGCAGGACGCTCT
>CAQBGY010001055.1 GCA_948759685.1 uncultured Eubacterium sp. | reverse complement strand
CATCTGATCCAGTCCTTCCTCCCCGGCGAGGTCGATTTTGATACGGCGCACCAGATCGGCATGGAGCTTGCCGATAAAGTTTTAGAGGGGAAGTATTCGTATGTAGTCAGTACGCATATCGACAGGGATCACATTCATAACCACATCATCTGTGCGCCCATACCGGGAAGAAGTGAATCCGCAATAACAAGCGGTCAGCGTGTAGTTTCATGCTGATGGTCAATGACTTACCAAGCGGAGAAATCCTAATGGGAACATAGCACGTCATTAAAACCGTAAGTTGGCTAGTTGTCAAGCCACGACTGAACGGCGAGACCAAAGATTGATACGAGGGTAAAATCCATACTGATTAAACGGCAGTCCAAGAGGCATTTGTGGTGGCTGCGGCGCAAGACAGCTATAAGCGCCGTACCGTGTATCTTGCTTGCGAAAGATCAGCAAGTGTAGCGAAACTTATGCACGGCTCACCCATATAAGTGGGAAAGGACGGAAACCGTACCCGACAATCAATCACTGTTTTGTCACTTCGTTACTAAATGGGGATTGCCTACGTCGGAACGCCCAAAAAGGCTATGCGTAATGCCGGAAGGTGAGAAATTTCAAGGGTAACGCCAAGAAAGATGACGCTGAAAATCCGATACGGCAACGGAGCTTCCGTAGTAGTCCGAGAGTGTTAACGGCACTTACATGGCGAAGGGAAGCAGCTTGTTTTCTTCAATACAACAGAAAGGATGGTGTGTGATACATCATGAGGAATCCAGACAATGTATTGAACAGTCTGCGTGAGCATTCTGCTCAGCCGGATTACACATTTGATAGGTTATACAGAAATCTGTATAACCCGGATTTCCTGTTTGCGGCTTATCAAAATATCTACGCCGCAAAAGGAAACATGACAGCAGGCGTTGATGGACAAACCATTGACGCAATGAGCCAGGAACGAATCGCCCGGCTCATAGAACAGCTAAAGGGGGAGCAATACCACCCCTGTCCAGCAAGGAGAACCTATATACCCAAGAAAAACGGAAAGCTCCGTCCGCTCGGAGTCCCGTCAATCGACGACAAGCTGGTACAGGAAGCCGCAAGAATGATACTGGAAGCAATCTATGACGACAGCTTTGAGGATACTTCCCACGGATTCCGCCCCGGCAAAAGCTGTCATACAGCTCTGCGCCAGATACAAAACCGCTTCACACGGTGCAAGTGGTTTGTCGAGGGAGACATCAAAGGTTTCTTTGACAACATAGACCACAATACGCTGATTGCGATATTGCGGAAACGTATCAAGGACGAAAAATTTCTCCGGCTGATTCGCAAGTTCTTAAGTGCCGGATATATGGAAGATAATACATTCCATGAAACATACAGCGGTGCAGTACAAGGCGGTATTATCAGTCCGATTCTTGCTAACATTTACTTAGACCAGTTCGATAAATACATGAAAGAATACAAGGCTGGTTTTGAAAAAGGCAGGAAGCGGGCAGTTTTGAAAAGCTATGCCAGAACGGGAGATAAACGCCATAGACTGGTGGAGAAAATCTCCAAATCCCAAAATCAGGAAGCGCGGCAGACGTTGATAGCAGAATTAAAGGAGTTTGATAAAATCTATCATGCAATGCCCCGTTCCGATGCTATGGACACCAGCTTCCGGCGTTTGCAGTACACAAGGTACGCAGATGATTTCCTCATAGGGGTTATCGGCTCCAAGGCAGACGCTGAGCAAATTAAACAGGACATAGGAAAATACCTTGCAGAAAAGCTAAAACTGGAATTGTCAGAAGAAAAAACGCTGGTAACGATAGCAACGGATAAAGCCAGATTTCTGGGCTATGACATCCGTGCAAGAAAACCAAGCAACCTGCAAAGGAAAACCAGGCGTGGCTGTTATGCCAGAAATT
>CAQBGY010001054.1 GCA_948759685.1 uncultured Eubacterium sp. | reverse complement strand
AATTGTTCGACGGCAAAGGAAACAGGTGTTTCAATGGTGGAATCATTCACCAAAATATAACTGATGAATAACTTTTTGATGGTAATAAGTGATGATTACGAGTAATTTAAGTACCTTTGTGTCATGAAATACCAGTGGTTATTGAAGCTATAAAACAAATTTGTCGTTTATGATACCGCAATTTGAAGAAATACGGATACAGGCATTGAAAGAATTAAGTGCCGGGATAGTTATGAGAGCTAAAGATTTACGCATTCCTTTGGCTAAGCATTTTGGATTGACCGATGAGGAAATGAATGCTTGGTATCCTTCTGGTAATGGCGAAATATTCTTAGACCGTATTTCGTGGGCTTTATCGTATCTTTTTATTGCAGGTCTTGTAGAAAAGCCCCAAAGAGGTGATTATAAAATCAGCGAAAAGGGACTGTCTATGCTTTCTTCATGCACGGAGAAACAAATAAATGAGTTCATCAAATTAACAGTGAATGCGAAAACTCCGAAGAAAAGTTCTAAAAATAAGGATGCTAACAACACTTCTTCCCATTTGGGAAATGATGATGAACGTACACCGGAAGAAGAATTAGCTGATTCTTATGATAGGATAAAGCAGAATGTGCAATCTCAAATTCTGACAACTATATTAAGTAAAAAGCCACAAGAATTTGAACGGTTAGTTGTGAAATTACTTCAAGCAATGGGGTATGGTGGCGAGGTCAAAAACTCAGGTGTTGTAACGAAACTATCTAATGATGGTGGTATAGATGGTATCATTAAAGAAGATATTTTAGGATTTAATCATATATCCATACAGGCAAAGCGATATGCTTTAGATAATAATGTTCAGCGTCATGAGGTTCAGAGCTTTGTAGGAGCTGTTGCAGGAACACCATCCAAGAAAGGTGTATTCATCACCACCTCTGATTATTCTAAAGGTGCGATGGAATATGTGGAAAGCCTTAACGGTTCACCAACTATTATCCTGATAAATGGTCAGCAATTAACAGAATATATTTATGACTATGGCTTGGGATTGCAAACAGAGAAAGTCCTTAAAGTCATGAAAATGGATATGGACTACTGGGATGCAATGGACAATGCCTAATGGTATTGCGTTATGCAATTTTTCTATCTAATTTAATCTTGCATTCTGATTCTGTATGCGACATTTTACGTTCAATAGTAGATATTTCCGAATCACGGAGGGTATGGGTAAATACCCTCTTTATAAAAGTGGCGGTCTGTAAGCGTGGCTTACTGAATGCCTTGCCGATATTCCATCCAAAGTGCATGATGTCAATGGTCTTTAACTGAGAATCGACCTTTATTGGTTCAACTTTAGGCAGAGTATCTAACAAGTAATATTCTGCCACATATCCACACAAGCGATTAAGTGCCGTTTCATCAAGATAGGAAACCAAAGTTTGTTTTGTGTATGCGATAACCTTATTGAGTTTTTCTTGTGAGGCACGTTCTTTCTCTGCCATAGCGTTTGCACGAAGAATCTCGTATTCTGATGGCTGGTCGGATTCTTCGATAGATGTGTTGTTGGTAGAAGGCGTGGTTTCCTCCTTTGGAAGTTCTGCCACATCTTCGTTGGGTTCGTAATATGATAGAGTAGAAACTTCTTCTGTTATGTCAGATGTAGTTTCGATTTCAATTTCGGGTTCAGGTTCAGAAATGATAGGTTTTGAATTTATAGAACTTCCGGCAAGTTCCGAGTTTGCTGCTGGAGCTTCTACGACTACAGCCTTGTTGCGATAGCATTCAAATCTCATAAAGCACTTTTCTATTGTAGGTGAAAGGAGTTGTCTGAATACCATTTGCAGATTGAGATAGATTGCTCCCATGACAATAGAGCATACTACAAGAATAAGGTAGCTGCTGAACTCGTCCCAACCATAG
>CAQBGY010001053.1 GCA_948759685.1 uncultured Eubacterium sp. | reverse complement strand
CGCTGACAAGACCCTCAAAAGCAAAGTAATATAAATTTTAGACAATCTCTTAAATTTCACCCCATTCTGGCAATAATCTCTTGCCCCACCTTAGTCACAATCCCACATACAAGAGCATTTCCCATAAAGAAGGCTCGCTTGGAATCCGACTCTCCGACAGTGTGGTTGTCCGGGAACATATTCAGACGCTCAAGCTCAAGCGGTATAAGGCGCCGCAGACGGCCATTGACAGGATCTTTTATCACATGCTTGAAACGTGATGCCGTAGCACCGCCTTCGCTCGTAATGATTGTGCGCGACGGTTTATCCAGCGGGTCAGGGAAAACCATAGCACCTTCATTGTACGAAAATTCAAACCCGTCTTTAGATTTTCGCATTTCGTGCTTTGCCCCTTTTAGATATTCCCATTTTGGAAGGGTATCCTCCGAAATATAGAAATCTTCAGTGATAAGCTTGCGATCTGCCCCTTTGGCAATAACATCTCCAAGCAAAATTTTGTCCCCGCTATAGTTTGGCTCAACTTTTGCCGTCCACACCATTCCGTCTATCATGACTCCACCGTTAGAGAAAGGCCGCAGTAGATTTTTTGCATTAAAGTTTTGACTTAAGTCGGCTAAGTCTTCATCGACCTCCTTCAATGGAAACGGTATCACGCCATACTTAAAAAGGCCGTTGGAGTTATCTGTCTGCACTGGAAATGCCTTGGCAAATACACCTTCCTCGAACAACCATATATTGGCATCATTAACCTGAGCGGCTATGCGCGAACCCTTCTTATATGCCAAAATATATGTGCGCCTGCGACGCTGAGGCATACCATAATCCGCTGCGTTTATAATCCTCCACTCTACGATATACCCTAAATCAGCCAAAGACTGAAGAATAATCGCGAAATCGCGGCCTCGCTGTTTGGCGGGAGAAATAATCAGACGGTCGACATTTTCCAAAAAAAGAATTGAAGGTGCATTTTCGCCTTTTTCACGCACGATACGCTCTATTTCCCACCACAGGACACCTTTTTTCCCTTCAAGACCCTTTGCCTCACTGAGCACGCGGGCAACAGAATAATCCTGACACGGGAAGCCTCCGCACAGCATGTCGTGGTCAGGAATAGTATCTGTAGCCTCAGTTGCAATATCCGCATTGACATGACCTACGGCTCCAAACCTTGAAGTGTAGGTTCGGGAAGCATGCTGTATTTTAGTCGACGGCTCGTATTGATTGCTCCAGATAGTATTGAAGAAACAATCATCAGCCCTATCCAAACCTATTCTAAATCCTCCGACACCTGCAAATAACTCTATTACATCCATGTATGAAGAAAGAGCGTTACTCTAATTAAAATTTATATTACAAAGGTAAGAGTTTTTTTTGATATTCAGCCGCCCTTTTTGGAATTAAATCTTCTACTCCGCAGTAGAACAACCTCAATCCAAACAATGGAAAAAACAATGTTGAATACATTATGAGGGCGGCATGTAATATCCACAATTGTCTTGCGTCTAATATATTATAATGCATATCAACATTCTCCAAGTAGCCATTATGAAAACATTCTTTATCCTTCTCCCTCTCGCAGGCGCCGTCTTAGGCGCTCTTATCGGCGGCTGTGCCCACCGAAGCTATAATCGCAGAAAAAAACGGAACAAAATAAGTAATGTGCGCCCTCAGGTGAATTACCAGGAAGGCGCACAAAATTATGAGTTGATTCAAGCTCAAGCCTGAAGCACAGATTTCTCTATACCGAAGCGGCGACCTGCTGGATGAGTTCAGAAAGACCCGGATGAGCACTCACTGTAAACAAGGCCAGGCGGTCTATGGTATATCCTGCGTCGATGATTATCGCAGCCTCTCCTATAAGGTCGGCAGCATGAGCGCCAAGTATCTGACACCCTACCACTTGCCG
>CAQBGY010001052.1 GCA_948759685.1 uncultured Eubacterium sp. | reverse complement strand
ACGGGTGCATACCGCCAAGGGGAATGTGTACCGCGTGGTGGCATGCTAAACATTCGCCTTTATCTTTTATCAGACCTGTTTTAGCCTGTTCGATTTTTGGCTTGTTTGCAATTACAAACATAGGAACTTATAATAAGATTAAAATAAATCTGCTGCTCTCTACTATTTTTTATTCTCATGCTCTCATTCAATAACAATGAGTCGATTTTTATAGTCAATGAAAAAAAAGAAGGAGCATCGTGTATTACGACACACCTTCTTTGAAAGGTTAGTAACGTGTGCGGGGTGTAACAAGCGTAAGTACGTTGTAACCTGCCTGTAAAATCAGAAAAAGATGAAGCAAGATTTAGAGCCTTTTAAAAATGGTTGAAATAAAATTTTAAGAAGGTTTCCGTATCTGCCCAATCATATCTTTGTTTGAAGTGACCAAACTTTAAAAAAATGGATTGTGGAAAGAACATTTTTCATGGATGGAAAATGACAGGAGGCTCTGCAGGAACTATGAACTAACATTCGATTCGGCAGAGGAAATGGTCAAAAGTTCAGCAATAAAATTATTATTGAAGAAAATTTAAACAGGCTCTAAGAAATACACTATCTTTGCA
Organism: uncultured Eubacterium sp.; assembly: GCA_948759685.1. Next base: position 1,313 of record CAQBGY010001052.1, on the reverse strand, counting down.
GTTGAATTTAATCGATTATTATAAACTATGAGTTTAGAATATCAAAGTAAATTAAACCGATTACTTGTATTAGGCAAGAAAAACGGACTCTTTTTCTCTGATTGGTTAAGAAAAAATGGTTATTCAGATCAGTTGATAAGAAAGTATCGACAATCTGGATGGCTTGCGACTTTGGATAAAGGAGTAATGTATCGTACTGGAGATTCATTATCTTCATTCGCTGCATTGTCATGCTACAATGAACAGTTAAATAAAAAGGTAAGAGTGGCTGCACATTCGGCATTGGAACTTTTCGGTTTCAATCATTATGTTCCGATGGGAAAGCCTTTGCTTGTAGTAGCCTATCATACTAATATACCCAAATGGATGACAAGTGATTCTTTTGACAAGAATTTCAAACCATTTAGCACTAAAATGATTGATGCCCCCCAAACAAGTATCATACAGATAGAGGGAGTTGATGTTTTGGCGTCTTCTCCAGAACAGGCTTTTATGGAATGCTTGCTTTTGGCTCCAGAACAATATAATTATATGGACTTATATTATATAATGGAGCAATTAACCTCATTGCGTGCCGATGTGGTGCAAACACTACTTGAAAACATAAACAATCAACGAGTTAAAAGAGTGTTCCTATATATGGCTGAAAAAGCAGGACATTATTGGTTCGATATGCTGAATATAGACAAAATAAATCTCGGTACATCCAAACAGCAATTAGTAGAGAATGGAATATATATAAAGAAGTACAGAATAACAATACCTAAAGAGTTGAACGAATATGAATGATATATACAAAAAACAAGTAGCCCTTTTGATACGCATTATGCCATCGGTTTATCGTATCAAGGATTTTGCGGTTCACGGAGGAACAGCCATCAATCTGTTTCATAAGAATATGCCTCGTTACTCTGTGGATATTGACTTGACCTACATCCCAATACAGGAAAGAGAAGAGAGTTTGAAGACCATTAACGAACATCTAAAAACTCTTAAAGCAAATATAGAGAAGTCTATTCCAGGTATTAAAGTTGTGCCGAAGTATGATGTATGGAAACTGCAATGTACACTCAACGGAGCAACCGTTAAGATTGAGGTAAATGGCACGAAGAGAGGTATAATCGGAGTGACTGAAGATAAGATGTTGTGTGATAAGGCTCAACAAGAGTTCAGTATGGCATGTAAGGCTCGTACCGTGTCATATTCACAATTATGTGGCGGTAAGATAACAGCTGCATTGAGTCGCCAGCATCCACGAGACTTGTTTGATTGCAAGTATATGGAAATATCGTCTTTCGATGATGTGAAAGATG
>CAQBGY010001051.1 GCA_948759685.1 uncultured Eubacterium sp. | reverse complement strand
ATTCTCAAATATGATTTCACTGCTCATCTATGCCCTCTATTCTTTTTAGGTTTTCATAGTATGCTATTTTTTGCAGTTCCTCTCCGCAGCCCACATACTCTTCCGAAAACAGACCCGATAAACCACTAATCATATCAATCATTTTAATACTCGCCAAAAACACTCCAACCGGAACTATGCTATTATAAACTTTCCATCCTACCATACCTAATGCCCATATTGCCCATAAACTAAGAAACAGACATGAATATCCATAATATTTCTGTGTGCAAAAGCTTATCTTCAACCTCTTTCGATAAACTCTTTTCATATATTGATCTATCTTGTTCATAAAAAAGGATTCTGTTTGCAATATTTTTATTTCATATAAATATTTCTTATCAAAAAAAAGATTAATATAATATTTTAACATCCTTTCTTCCGGTATCTTATCATTTTCCAACTCATCGCTGGTAACCATTATCTTATAATCAAAGAAAAAGATTGCGGCAATCAGGCAAATGCTTACACAAACTCCGATTCCAGATATGTAAATCAAATATACAAAAATAGCGGTCAATTGAATAAAGATCCCCATTAGATTCGAAAAAGAAAAAAAAGCTTTTATAAAATGTTGGTACGGCTTATCAGATACTTTCTCTATTACATCATACATATTTTCATTCTCATAACAATCATAGTCCAAGGAATTGACTGTCTCTGCGATCTCAGTTCCCAAATTTATGGAAATTGATTTTTCTAAACGAAAAGCCGTTTGAGCTTTAAGATTATCCAATAAGTTTTTTGCGAAAAAATAGCTGCATAACAATGCAAGCCCTATTCCTCCGGCAGAAAATATATCTTCATTTTTAGCAAATCCATCAACAATCATCTGCAGTATCAATAACTGTGAAGCAGAAACAATACTCAGCAAAATATCAACATTTAAATAGGCAATGGCTTCAACCTTAGCATATCTAAACATTATATGCAGCATATTAATACACTTTTTCATTGATTCTCTTCTCCGGTATAATATCTAATTTATGCATTAGGCACCCTTACCACTCCATATTTATTTTACAGCAAATTACTTAATTCCGCAAACTGCTCCAGAGTCAGCGTCTCACCTCGCACTGCAGGCGGTAATTTCATTTCTTCCACAGCCCTTGCCACCTGTTCCTTTGACAACTGTAGCTCCGCCGCATTGCATAAGCCATTTATCAGCGTCTTTCTTCTCTGGTTAAAAGATGCCCTGATCAAGGCAAACATTTTCTTTTCGTCCTTCACCTCCACCGGAGAAGCCTCATGTTTTGTGAGGCGTATCACCGCGCTGCCCACATTGGGACGGGGAATAAAGCAGTTGGGGGGCACCTTTGCCACAATCTCAGGTTTCGCATAATACTGCACCGCCAGAGACAATGCACCGTAGTCCTTCGTTCCGGGCCCCACCTGTATTCTGTCCGCCACTTCCTTCTGCACCATAATCGTGATGCTCTTCAACGGCACATGGCTTTCCAATAATCCCATAATAATGGGCGTGGTTATGTAATAAGGAAGGTTGGCCACTACTTTTACAGGCTTTCCGCCGTTTTTTTCTTCCACGATTTTGTGAATATCCAGTTTCAGAATATCCTCATTTATAATCGTCACATTATCATAACCGGACAGCGTATCTTGCAAAATGGGAATCAGGTTCTTGTCGATTTCCACGGCCGCCACCGTGCCTGCGCTTTCCGCAAGATACTGTGTCATGGTGCCGATACCCGGACCAATCTCTAATACGTAATCCTCTTTCGTAACATCCGCCGCCGCGATAATCCGTTTCAGCACATTGGTATCAATCAGAAAATTCTGTCCAAATCTTTTCTGGAAATTGAAATTATATTTTTGCAATATAGATAGGAAGAGCGTCGTGTAGGGAAAGAGTGTAGATCTC
>CAQBGY010001050.1 GCA_948759685.1 uncultured Eubacterium sp. | reverse complement strand
CCTACATGACGCTCTTCCGATCTTATAAGAAACTGAGGGAACAGATGCATATTCCTTTTGTAGTTTACGATGGATACATGGAAAGTTCTGGGAATCTTGTAAATATTGAGGTCAACCATTTTGACGGCGGAGTACAGGCTGGGCATTATCTGAAAAATAGGGGGCACAGGGATGTGCTTTGCATATCGGATAACAAGATCTGCATGGATTTAGAAAGGTTTAGGGGCTTAAAAAGTGAACTTCCAAGAGCAGAGCTTATGGTTATTCCTATGGAGCAGGAAGCCCGTACTGCTTTTTACGGAGAACATTTGGAGGAAATTAAAAAATATTCAGCAGTTTTTGCAGTATCCGATTATTATGCAATGGATTTTATTCAATTTTTGAAAAGTGTGGGGTTGTCCGTACCGGCGGATATGTCGGTAATCGGGTTTGATAACGTAAGGGAATGTGAAAAATTTGTACCATCACTGACTACGATAAAACAGAATTACAGTGAAAGAGCGACTTTGGCGCTTCAAATGCTAAAACAGTTAAGGGATGGAGTATGCAGGGAAAAAAATATATTGCTTCCTGTGACTCTGATAGAGCGCGACACGGTGCTTGATGTAAAACTGCACAAAAAATGCAGCTGAATTTTAGCATGGGTTATGCGTTTAACCTTTGTAATTTATCACAGCTCATTTTATTATTATTATAACTGCTAACGTAGATTGGAGGAATAATAAGATGGAAATGAGAAAACCGGTAATTGCGAATGATATGAAAGCTGCCTTTAAGGAAGCAGGTGTCAAAAAAGCGCAGGCGATTATGGTACATACATCGCTGAGCAGTCCGGGATATGTATGTGGTGGCGCACAGTTGGTTTTTGAAGCATTACTGGAGAGTGTTGGCGAAGAAGACACTATCATGATGCCGACAAATACAATGGGGCTGTATCGGGAAAGCAGTGCCATACGGGTCTGCGGGCAGAGGGTATGGAAAGACTATGAAACACTGGCGGCAGATGGCGAGGACCTTCTCGTAACTGGAGAGGCATGTGAGCTGACAGGTCAGGTGCGTCACTTATCATTGGGAAACGGTATTCTTTCCATGATGAGCCAAAGAGCATTGGTAGATTGTGCCGAGGAGTGGATAGGAGAAAAGCAAAAATGACGGGAGGCAGAAAAGAATTTCAAAAAGAATTGCTCCAGATTGCCATTCCCGTAACATTACAGTGTTTGATGCAGTCTTCGTTTGCTGTGGTAGACCAAATTATGACAGGGCAGCTTGGAAGCATCAGCATTGCGGGTATCGGGTTAGGAGGAAAGTTTGCGTCCATTTACTCGGTTGTAATCGCTGCCGTAGCATCTGTAGCTGGCATTATGATCGCACAATATATAGGGAAAAAGGATACAAAGGAAGCAGGGCGAAGCTTTTACACAAATTTAATCGTATCTTTGATATTAGTGGCTATTTTTACTTCATTCAGTATCATTATGCCGGTTCAGATTTTGGGGTTATATACAAATGATGCTGTTACCGTACAGGCAGGAGCGGAGTATCTGAGGATATATGCGCTCAGCTTTCTGCCCGTGGCAGTCACGTCAATTCTTTCCGCATATCTTAGATGCGTACAGGCAGCAAAGATACCGCTATATGCGGGTATTTTTGCCAGTATAGCCAATACTGCTTTAAATTATGTGTTTATATTTGGCAATGCAGGATTTCCGGCAATGGGAGTCAGAGGAGCTGCATGGGCATCGGTAATTGCCCAGTTATCAGGCTGTATCATTACAGTTATATTATTTTTTCATTTGTACCGGAAACACTCATGGAAAGTTCCGTTTGTAATCAGGACAGACAAAGTGCATATAAAACAGTATATGGTTATTTTAATGCCGCTGCTTGTATGCGAATTTTTTTGGAGCCTTGGAGAAAACGTCT
>CAQBGY010001049.1 GCA_948759685.1 uncultured Eubacterium sp. | reverse complement strand
GTCAAACGAAATATACAAAATATTGAAAGGTCAATAATGAAAGCATTCAATATACTAACTGTCGTATTAGCTCTTTTTGTAGGAGGGCTATTACTCACCTCGTGCGGAGACGAGGCCGCCGCTAATAATCCGAATAATACTCCTACATCGGAGTCTCAGGAAACCACAACACCCCCGACACAAAGCGAGGTTGCTTCTGCCTCATCAATCAATTTGGCTGAGTTAGATTCAATGAAGAACAACATTGAAAATCTTAAGAAGCAAGTTTGCGAAAGCACAGACCGTATAGATAAATACGAAAATGAGATTAAAAATCTCAAAGAGCAAGAATCAGGCATCAAATTGTATCTGCTTATATCTCTTGCTGTTGGTATAATTTCGTTAGTAATTGCTATTGTATCTTTTGTTAAAGCATCCAAGTTTAATAAGAGATTGAATAAACACGGCAACGATATCTATAATCTCAAGCAATCTTCTGATAGCCGTTTTGCACCTGTATCTCGCCAAAATGCTTCTGATGATTTTTACCAATTGAAATCCCGGTTAAAGATTCTGGAAGATGAGGTAAAGGCACTCAAAAGACCTAAAAGTCCTTCATATGATGATAGGATCTCGCCGTATATCCCTAAACAACCATCTGCACCTGTCCCTATTGTAGAATCTAAAAAAGGGTACTTTGGGCAACCAGCTCAGGCAGATAGGGGTTATTTCAAAAGCTTCCTTACTACTCGTGATTCGGAGGCTCGTTTTTCAGCTGAAGAAAAAAACAACGTTGCCAATTTTGAACCACTGTTAAGTTCACGTGCTGAACTTGAAACTATGCTACATACTGATGCGGCTAAATTAGCTGTCGATTTTCAGGGTTGTAGCCTACAAGAAGCTACGCAAGCGACGGTTGTCAAGCCAGGAGTCGCTAAGTTTGAAGGAAACAGATGGTATATAACTCAGAAAGCATTAGTCGCTCTAACCAGATAATAAAATGCACGCATTAGTACCTGTTATTATCATAGCAATCATTTGTATTCAGGTTTTCTTTTTTGTAAAGAATCTGTTACGAATGGGTCAATTCAGTAAAATATTTTCTGAAGAATCATCGTGGCGTCTCAGACGAAATGAGCAAACCAATCTCGTTGACGGTGTTTACGGTGCCGGAAATACAATTTTCGAGTCTATCAAAAACTCCATCAATAAGTATCTTGGAAATAACTCAGGTTCAGTTATTGATTTTGGATTGCTGAAGGATGCAGTTGACCGCCACTGCGATTCAGTTGAAAACGATATTGCAACACAAACTCCTATTCCATTGTACTGGGGCTTGGCCGGTACAATGGCAGGAGTCATCATAGGTCTTACGGACTTATTGAAGTCAGATGCTATCCTCACACTGATGGGTAGTTCTGGTGGAGTAATAAATGTTGCTTCTGAGAATGCGGCATTAGGCATCAACGCATTGCTTAGCGGTGTTGCATGGGCTATGCTTGCCTCCATTATTGGTATTTTACTCACAACTGCAAATTCACTGCTATTTAAGCGTTGTAAACTGAAGGAAGAGAATGGTAAAAACTCCTTTCTTGCATGGATGCAATCGGAACTGTTGCCAGAATTGCCGTCAGATACATCTCAAGCATTGAATAATCTTGTCAAGAATCTGAATAAGTTTAACAATACCTTCAAGGAGAATACTTCCAACCTCGGTAACGCTCTAAATGCTGTTAACCAATCATACGCAATACAAGCCGATATAATTAAAGCCGTTCATGACATGGATGTTATGAAGATGGCAAAGGCAAATGTGCGTGTGCTTCAAGAACTCAAAGAGTGTACTGACAAACTGGAAATTTTCAATGAATATCTTAATGATATTGAAGGTTATACAGATGCAATTCATCGATTTGAAACCCAGTTTGGGGAACAGGAGATCGGAAGAGC
>CAQBGY010001048.1 GCA_948759685.1 uncultured Eubacterium sp. | reverse complement strand
TAGAAGGCTACACGGGAGAGATTTTGCTGGTGGGCGTGAACTACAACAAGGACAATCCGAATAAGCCTCATAGCTGCGTGATTGAGCGGGTGGAAAAGTAGGTATGTAGGGTGTCTGCCTGTTGGTGGTTCATCATACCCGCAAGTTGGAGTCCGAGAACAGCTTCAATATGATTTCCAGCACAAACGGATTTCTTGGTGCGGCTGTGTGCTAAAAACGTGGCAGATATAGACCTTTACGAAACGGACAAGAAAGTGCAAAATCTGATAGACTGGGTATGTTTGGCGGTTATTTTTTCCTCCTGTTCATTCCGTGTCGGTACTAAAATGCTCCAATACGCAATCGCCTTCTTCTCAAAAATTGCTCATCATAATCATTGTCAGTTTGTTTGTAATGTCAAGAGGCATTATCTTTGAGCAGAAAATGAGAAATTTGTTATACAGTCCCGGAACGATTAAGCGTTTTCCTTTTATTATTTTAGGAAAAGCTATTTTAACAACTTGTTCGGGTTTCATCACGGCAACTTTAAAAAGCAAGGTCTGTTCTATATTTGCTTTTCGTGCAAATTCGGTTTCCGTTGCTCCGGGACAAAGCAAAGTGATTTTTATTCCTGTATGTTTATATTCTCCATAAAGGGCATTTGAAAAAGACAGAATATATGCTTTTGTGGCGGAATAAACTGCGTCAGATGGAGAGGGAATGAAAGAACCCGTTGAACCGATATTCAGTATGTGCCCGTAATGATTCTTTTCCATAATTGCCAAAATACGTTTTGTAAGTTGCGTAACAAAACGTATGTGCAAGTCAATCATTTTGATTTCCTTGCTAATATCTGTTTTGGTAAATAAGCCGCACTCATTGAAGCCCGCATTATTGATCAGGAAATTAACAGGGATATTCCATTTGTTTATTTGCTCCATAATCAAATCTACGGCATCTTCTTTTGACAAATCATGTGCAATAAAATTTACAGTTACATGATACTGATTTTGTAAATATAATTGCTGTTGTTCCAGTTTTTGTCTATCTCGTGATACAAGTATGATATTATTTCCCATGCTTGCAAATTTTTCGGCAAACGCTTTTCCAATCCCGCTTGTTGTCCCTGTAATTAAAACATTTTCCATTCCTTTTCCCTGCCTGTGTTTTAAATTATCCTATAATTGCTTATGATGTGTCTGCATATACTCAGCCTTTACCTTGTCAATGGTTTTTCCGCCAATGCCAAAGTTTTTGTCGGGTACTTCCTTTATGGTTGTAACAAAAAATTCTTGTGGTATTTTCATAATTTCAGATGATATTTCTGTTAATCGTTTAATCAGTTCCTCCTTTTGCGTATCGGACAAAACACCGCTTTCTACTGTGATATAAGGCATTTTCCGTCTCCTCCTATTTTTTCTCTTTAATTTTCTCCATGATTAAATAACTTCCATTCTTCGCTATAGGACATATTTTTAAAGGAAGAATCCTCTAAAAGTTTTTTATAGAATGACAACTTTTTTTGTGTCAATTCAAATGCATTCTGTAAATCAGTCATTTGCTTTTTAATATCCTCCATGTGGTTTTGTACCATTGCAAAACGCTGTTCAAGGGTTTCCCCGCCCAGCAATAACAGTGCAACATATTCTTTAATGGAATGAATGGGGATATTTGCCATACGCATACACTGTATCATTTTAATCCATTCAATGTCCTCGTCTGTATATTGCCTGTATTTTTGGCTGTTTCTAGCTATTTGGGGCAGTAATTTTTCCTTTTCGTAATATCTCAAAGTTGCTGTTGATAATCCTGTCATTTGGGCTGTTTCCTTCGCTGAATACATATTAATCCGCCTTTCTTTTTCATCATAAACTATGAAGTGCGCTTCAAGTCAACAAGAAAATTTTTTCCATTTGGCTATAACTCCTTGATATTCATTTCCTTTTTTCGTGACAAAGG
>CAQBGY010001047.1 GCA_948759685.1 uncultured Eubacterium sp. | reverse complement strand
GGCTTGTGAACCATCGGCAAAAGATCCGGATGTGATGCCAACCACTTCTCCATACTCGTTAATTAGTGCGCCACCACTGCTGCCGTGGTCAATCAGAGCTGAGATTTGCATGAGATTCTTATCACGCCATTGGGATATTTCTCCAGATGAAAATGTATTTTCAAGTCCACGAGGACTGCCAATAGCATATACTTTTTCGCCTATCTGTGGCTTATATTTAGCTATAGGGATATAGTTAGTGTTGGTGACATTAACTCTAAAAAGTATGAAATCTTCTTCTTCATTGCTATGTATCACTTCCGCTACTTTATAAGCCTCATCACTATTCGCCAATTTAATTTGTTCTGCACCGATATTTGTGCCTTGAAAGACGTGATAATTACTAACTGCAAGACCATCTGAGTTTATAAAAAAGCCAGACCCTTGATAACCATTATAGCCATCAGATGTAAAGACCATAAATACTGCAGTATTATACTTAGCGAATATCTTTGAGCCATCGAGTTTGTTCTTATCTCCTCGACTATTAGAAACCGTTACTTCAAGATTACGCTGACCTCCACGTGTCACATTTGATGTCTGAGTGTCTCTCATTCCTGTATTCTCGGAATGAGAGGCTGCTTGCGGTCGATTATGCCCTGATTTGTGAGCACAGGACACAATACACAAGCTTGTCAATATTGCGTATATGATATTACTTGCTTTCATTCGTCGTTTCGAAGATATTCTTAGGTAGAATGTGTATAAGGAAACGTTGATTCTCTGTTTCAACAGTCTCTCGCATAGAGTGCGTATCAAGTTTACCATCACCGCTACCTGAAATTAGTATTTCACAGTTGTTACCGAAATTGATTCCTCGCTCATCTACCCAAAAACGCATAAGGGCAAGGGCTCTCTGATAACTCAATTCGTAGTTATATGTAAAATTATCTTTGGAAGCCTGTCCCTCTACAATCAATACATATTGATTTTCTTTGTGTTTATTGAGAAAATCTTGAATTTCCTTACCGGCATTGGCAAGCTGATCTAATTGAACATCTTTATCAGAAGCTATAATCGTGTTCAAGTCTGATTTACCAGCTGGATAACGGACCTGAATATTAAGAACATATTTCTTATATTCAGGTCGATATATAAAATAATCGTTCTGTGCAAGTTCCTTTGTTGACTCTTCAATTTTCTTTATCTCTTGAAGCTGCGCTTCGGTAGCCTCCATTCGCTTGTGGAGTAAGACAATGACAAGAATGAACAAGACCAACATAACGAAAAAGAGGCTCGTCATGAGATCTGAATAACTTGTCCAGAAGAAAGATTCTTTTTTCTGCGCCATCGTCTTCGGTTTATTTAACTGAGTCGGGGTTTGCTATGTTGTCAACTTTTGAAACAACGGTATCTGTCTCAATAGGAGCAGGTACTGGCGTGACTTGAACTGTGTCAAGATACATAGGCTGCGATTGTACCGATGTCTCCTTAGGGAAAAAGTAAACAACAACGTTGAAAACGCAAGCCGCAGCAATTATTACAAGAGCAGAGATTGCTGTCCATTTCATCCATGATGGCATGGAGGGCCCAGTGGCAAACACAGTTCCTCCGTCACTACTAAGTTGAGCCGTCACTTTAGCGGTCTGCATGGATTGTTTTAATGCAAAAGAAATATCAGATGCTAACTTAGCATTGGATTTTTCCACCTTGTCAATCAGCTTATCCAAGCGAACAGGGATAGCTGAAATCTCTTCAAGTTGCTTTGCCAATTGAGGCATATGTGACAATTGAGCACTGAACTGAGCGTTCATTTGTGCCATAAATCTCTCAAATGCTTCTTTTTCATCTTCAAGTATCTTCTTGAAATGCTCGCTTTGTTCTATAAAACGCTTCTGCATTTCATTGACATTCGATGATGTAGATTCTTTGATATAGATCGGAAGAGCACACGTCTGAA
>CAQBGY010001046.1 GCA_948759685.1 uncultured Eubacterium sp. | reverse complement strand
CTTCACTGGTCAAATAGTTATCAACCATTTCACAAATAGCTCTGTCATCTTCAACAACAAAAATTCTATTGGCCATTTTCCTTAGACCTCCCATTCATAGTCCTTTTATCAACAGGCTTCTTTGCGTCTTTTGGAAGCAGCCACATGGTTCCTATTTTTTCCGCTTTTTGAATTTTACCCTCTTTGCAGTAATATTGTACCATTCTGTTTGTAAGCCCCCATTTCAAGGCGGCTTCCTTAGTTGTCATAAAATCCATAATCGTTTCCTCCTGCAAGATATTATATTTCGTTCAAACGAAAAAAACAAGTTGCTATTGTACTTGCTTTTTCGTTTTGAAAGAAGATATAAGAATGATATGGATTTCATCGTTGCCGGCATTACTGGTAAAATCAAAACTTTTGGATTTTTCCGCAATTCCGGTCTTTTGGTCATCTGCACAAGGGATAAAGCGGAAATCATATGTCGCCTACTGCAAGCCGAGTGCAGTCAGTGAAGAACAGAGGGAACGGGCAAGGCAGATGATAATTAAGCGTAATAAAGTTATTGTAATATTTGAAATTAGATATTTTGCATGATATACTTTGATTTGGTATTTGGCGTAAAAATCAACTCTACGGATCGTAGAACCCATAAATTGAGGAATCTCTACGGTGCATGGGTGTATTTTGGATAGAAAAATTTGTATTCTTATTTCCGAGGAGGAAAAGTCTATGGATCAAATAAAAATTGGAAAATTCATAGCAAGCCGTCGCAAAGAAAAAAATATGACACAAAGGCAATTGGCAGACATTCTTGAAATAAGTGATAAGACAATCTCTAAATGGGAATGTGGTAAAGGCTTACCGGAAGTACAGCTTATGATGCCGCTTTGTAATTTGTTAGGGATAAATGTGAATGAGCTTCTTTCGGGTGAAAAAATTTCTGCCGATGAGTATCAACGGAAAGCGGAGGAAAACATGATGACATTGGTAAAAGGAAATGAATATGTGAAAACATATAAACCATTGATAGGGTGGATTGTTTCATTTGTAGTGATTGCTCTATTTTTGGGATTTGGGTGGAACTCATTAGGAAACGCTCAAATATTATCCAAAATAGTAATTATAATGGTAATGACATTTGTTGATGTATTGTTTACGATTATTTATAAAGGGGAATATGTATATTGGATTGTTTATGGTCCTGACTTTGAAACCGCAAAAAATTCTGATTCTCAGAGAAGGAAAACGTATGCATGGAAGTATTTAAGAATATTTCTTGCTGCGAGTATAATATTAATGATATTTTTATTTGGAAGTATGTTGCTTAACTTATCAGCGAGTTTTGATTTTATAATATTTTTGGTTGTTGGTATAACGGCGGGATTGACAACTGTTCCAATAAAATTTTAGACTATAAGTTTGCACGACTGAACGGAAAGCGGAGAACCATCATAAGTACATCATGGGCAGCATTATCGTGAAGTATTCCCCGACTGTTACAGCTGTACACTATCAAAGGAGTGAGAAAAGTTTTAACTGAATGCATTCTCGTAACGGTTCAGTGCCCTGTCTGAACTGTTACGTTAAAAGAATAAAAATATAAAAAAACTAAAATTTTTATTGCAAAGAGAGTTTTGCTGTGTTATAATCAATTTCGTTGGGGTTGCTAAGTGAAAAGCGGTATATTAAAAGAAATATTATCCTAAGAGTAAGGAATGGCTGGCAACTTTTACTTTAGCATTTCCGGCTGCATATCATACAATGACAGAGCGTTCGGTTGTTAATCGAGTTGTTGCAGGTTTGAGTCTTGCTCGGGGAGCGCAAGACATGGAAGTGCAGGAAGAAGCCGGGGAGCGCCGGATGGAGGCATCCGCCGCGGCAGCCCGTGTGCTTCCGGAGAGACACAAGGGAAGCAGAGAAGACAAGGCTCCATGGTCAAGCGGTTAAGACATCGCCCTTTCA
>CAQBGY010001045.1 GCA_948759685.1 uncultured Eubacterium sp. | reverse complement strand
TTCCTCCTTTTGGGCGTAAAAAAGACGCATGGTTTACAATTTACTGTTCCATGCGCCTTTACGCTGTTTTATTGATATTAAATTATTTCTCTGATTATGCTAACTGCATGACCTCGGCTTCTAATTCTTTTACATCACTATCAAGCAAATCAGGAAAACAATCAGATACTTCATCAATTCTTATTTTTCCTAATTTCAAAAGTCTGCGTGCATTTTCTTTTGTTGTTTTCCTAACCGCTTCCCTTGCCGCTTCATTTCTCATATCTTCCATAATTTTACACATGATAGCAACTCCTTTCTCGTCTTGCTTAAAATATCGTGCCCTTTTAGCAAGCGTTTCATAGTTCATATCATCGGGGTTAGTGCACGCAAAATCATGCATTAGCTTACCAACTTCATCATTGCCCCTATATTTCCCATTAACATATATGATATGCGAACCATCACCAAACAATTCATTTCCTTCGTTGAATTCCACATACCGTTGTATATGATATATGGCTTGGTTTTTTCCCATAACATCATTCTCTGTAATAAAAATAACATAACTGTCGGGAATATCTTCTGTATCATCTCCGGATTTTAATATATGTGCATCTAATAAACTACTGTTGTGCCTTGCCCTTTTTGCGCCTGCTCCTGCATCTGACCTTTGAATTTCTACGTCAAACTCTTTCTTAGTGCTATCTATTGCATGAACATCTAAAATAGCAGAACGCCCCTGCAAATTCTTCAACGGCTCTTGTATCCTAATCGATTTGATTTTTATATCTTCTTGCCCTAAAACAATCCGTAGTATCAGTTCCACACCCTCAAAATTATCTGCAAGGCAGACAGTCATAAAATCATCGTCCATATATCGGAGTGCTTTCAGACGTTCTAAGTCCTGTTGATGTGTCTGCTCTGTTGTACTCAAAATATCACCTTCTTTCGCCATTTTTATTATACATCAGAGAATATCTTTTGAAAACTGAATTTTTCGTGAACTGCTTTGACGTAGCGTGTGTGCCTTTTTCAAGCCTTATATATCCCTCCGACTCCATGAATACAATGATGTTATTCCCGTCCTGCATGGCTTTTGTGAGGTTGTCCTCCACCCTTTTGCTTATGGTGAACTGGTATCCATTGTCAATCAGGCGGTGCAATCCCTCAAGGCACCATAGGAATATGCCCTCTGCTTCAGCAATCAGCTTTTCACCGAGAAACGGAGCATCTTTCCTGTCCGGCTCACGCTCCTTGACGGTGAGGACTATCTGCCTGCGGAAAAAGCCATAGGAACGGTCATACAGCGAACCGAGGTTGCCATTCCCGAAACAGATGAACCGCACGCATAAATACCCCTGTTCGCTTTGCTTTCCCTTACGCTCCAAGTCTGTTTTATCTTCCAGTGTCACTATGGACTTGATGTTGTTGGTCTGTGGGAGTGCCTCCAGCTTCATATCGTCATCAAACATCAGCAGCTTCCATTCAAGGTCTGCCCTTGCGAATCGGTCAACTTCCACTTTCTGTATGCTGCCTGTATTCATGCTGTCACCGAGCAATGCCCTTAACACCCTGCCGATGCGTGACTTGCCTTCCCCGCCTTTCCCTATGACTATCATCATTTTCTGCCCCTTTGTCGTTGGGAGCAGCACATAGCCCATAAACTCCTGCAGTGTGATGATGTCCTCCGGCTCCAATAACTGCCCTACAAAGGAAAGCCACTGTGACGGTTCCGGCGCATCAGGCACATACCGCACCGGAAGTCTGTTCATGCAGAAATCTTTCTGTGCAGAGAAGTTTCCCGATAAGAAATATGTCCCATTCGCCACATGGATACGGTCTGTCTGGAACGGTATCGGCGGCGAGTAACTCCTGATCCGCAGCGCATCAAGGAGCGATGTTGCCTTTTTTGCGATGCCCGATGTGACATACGGCGCAATCTTGTAGTAAATCTCCGCCTTA
>CAQBGY010001044.1 GCA_948759685.1 uncultured Eubacterium sp. | reverse complement strand
AAAAAAATCCGAGGAATTGTAGACTGCCCTATTCTATTTCTCACAGCAAAAGTAATGGAAACAGACATTATCTACGGATTGGGAATAGGTGCTGATGATTATATTACTAAGCCTTTCCGAATAGGTGAATTACGAGCCCGTGTTACTGCCCACCTGCGTCGGGAAAGACGGGAGCACCATAATACATTAGGATTTGAACAGGAAATCAAGTTTGATTTATCTTCAAAGGAACTTTTTATGAAAGGCAAGAAAGTTGACCTAACCAAAAGCGAGTATGAAATTTGTGAGTATTTAGCCAGAAATAGAGGGCAGGTATTTACAAGAGAGCAGATTTATGAAGCTGTTTTTGGATTTGATGGTAACAGCGACAATTCAACGATTGCAACACATATAAAGAATATTCGCAGCAAGTTGGCAGGATATGGTGTTACTCCGATTAACACAGTCTGGGGGGTAGGATATAGATGGGAAGGATAAAACGGACTTCATTGCAAATGATTTTCTGGAAATTCTTAATTATTCTCATATTAGGATTGCTCTTATCGGCGGCAGTTCCTTTTTTGCTCCTTGCATTTGCTTCAAGTGCAGGGTATGTGACTTATGCTAATAATGCGGAACATTCCGTACAGGAAATATCGCCGATAATTGCGGCTGCACCAGATATTACAAAGGTTGCAATCCCTTCCTATTGTGAATATCTGATACTTGATGAAGATTATAATGTCCTCTATACAAACATGGATACAACGGAGCAGGAAAAGGCGTTGGAATTTGCAAAAACTGGAGAAAACAGTGACCCTACAAGCAGGACACAATACCAATTCATACCGAGGGAAACAGAATATTGCGTACTGAAATATTATGTGGGTTCGCAATATAAAAATGACTGGATGCAGAAACATTTGCCTGCTCCCGAAATATTATTATTGCTGTTGATAGGGGTAAATTGCATAGCGGTTTGCGTTTGTCTGACAATACGATATTCCCGAAAACTGAAAATTCAGTTATCTCCGCTGATTATGGCAACAGAACAAATACAGAAGCAAAATCTTGACTTTGAGGTAGAAAGCTCTGAAATCAGTGAATACAATGCTGTATTGAACTCTATTTCAGAAATGAAGGATAGCTTAAAATTATCTTTAGAACAACAATGGAAGGCAGAGCAATCACAAAGGGAACAAATAGCCGCACTTGCTCATGATTTAAAAACACCTTTAACTGTTATCCAGGGGAATATAGATTTAATGAACGAAACGAAACTTGACGATGAGCAACGATTATATGCAGGGTATATTACGGAAAGTTCGGAACAGATACAAGTATATATAAAGACTTTGATTGATATATCCCGTACAGTCACAGGCTATCAGCTTCAAGTAGAGAAAATTGATATAGCGGATTATATGGAACAAATTGAAGCACAGGCAAGTGCGTTATGTGTTACAAAGGAAATTCACTTAAACATGGAAACAGAAACGGATATGGGATGTTTTGAAGCGGATAAATTGTTGTTGGAACGGGCAATTATGAATGTTGTCAATAATGCCTTAGAATACTCCCCGCAAAGAGGAACAATATATGTGGAAACGCAGAGGAAAGAAAACTTTCTGCAAGTTATTATAACAGACGAGGGAGCTGGTTTTACGAATGAGGATTTGCGCCATGCAAGGGAGCAGTTTTTTATGGGCGACCACAGCCGAAGCTCTAATATGCACTTTGGCATGGGGCTTTATATCACAAACAGCATTGTAAAGCAACACAACGGGGAACTTACTCTTAAAAATTCCGATAAAACAGGCGGTGCAGAGGTTACAATAAAAATTCCATACTAGGATTTAATGGGCGATGGAAAGCATCGCCCATTATTTTTGCAAATCTTTATGAAATCTTCAAAAATACCTCGTAGTATTTAAAAAGTGAACGGCTGAATTTAAAGTCCGCCAAATAAAAA
>CAQBGY010001043.1 GCA_948759685.1 uncultured Eubacterium sp. | reverse complement strand
CTCTTCCGATCTTGGGGTTTTTCCCAAAACTTGTCAGACGAATGCCCCATTCGCCTTGCCTTCCTCTCTTTCTCAATACTCATGATTTCACGGTTCATATTCCGAAGAACGGTACAGGATACGTTACTTACCAGAGTACCAAGTACGCTAATGCAGCCTTCATCTTTCACATTAACTATTGCACCTAAGTCCGGTTCTCCGCTGCCTAGGTCAAATCCGCATCTTGTCCCCACCGCATAAAAAATACTATTAAAAATCAGCCTTTGTGCGGCAAGCTCTGGCGTTTCATTCTCTCCGCCAGTTATCTCACGTCCTGCAAGCATGGCGGTCTCGGCAAACCTCCTGCCGAAGTCCTCTTTTAGAATAGCGCACTTCCCGCTTTGTAAAGGCTTTTAACTGTTTCATCTGGCTTTTTCTGTCTGTTTCCGGTGCCTCCGAAACCTCTCCCCGTTTCCACAGTGCCGACAGTAAATCCGACAGGTTCTCCCCCTCCAGGTTCCATGTCAGCTTTACATTCTTTCCTCCTGTATTGCCGATGTCAAACACATACCGCAGCCCTGGCTTTAATGCCCTAGATGGGAAAATGGCAATCCCCTGGCTGCCCCGCTTGACATAGCGGTGTACTTTTTTCCATGTGTCGTAATCAGCGACCAGTGTGGCAGACGGGTTCTGTGCATACACCATCAGCACGTTGTCAAACTCATACCGGTATATCTGCCCTGCCAGACGGCAGACCGCTTTCCAGTCTGCCTCCGTCCGTGTTACCCTTGAAATTACATCCTGATAAATCTGGCGTGCCATATATTCTACGCCCATACGCTGCCCCACCCTATCTGCTTTCCGCCTTTGCCGGGAGGTAGGAAACGTCCTTAAAATCCTCCGCATCCAAAACAACCTCTGATTTCTTGTAAAGCTCCATTGCCTTGTCAATGGCATCCCCCAAAGTTTCTGCCTCAATATTTTCCACCCTTGACAGCACCTTGCGGATTTCAATGGGAAAACTGGTCCCTTTCTGCTGGTAAGGCTCACAATATTCTGCCCTCAGAGCCGCAAAGTCAATATCAGACAGCCTTGCCGTGAGATAATGTCCATGCCCACATTCAATGCCGGTTTCCGCATTGTCCTTTGTATATTTCCCGGCATGGGGATAACGGTCATAATATGTCACTCCAACCGCTACCAGAAAAGTTCCTGCTACCATGTTCATCATCAGAAGATTATTTTTACTGTAACACTCCATTACTTTGTAATCCGTCCCGTTAAAGTTGTGCAGGACTTCCCCCGGCTTAAACTCATGCTCTTTCTGCTCATAATGAAACATGAAACCTTTTGCTGCCCCATTCACATCAAGGTTGTACTCCTCCAGCGCCCACATACACTCCCGGCTGCTTTCCTCCCTGTCAAATCGGAACTCCTTATCATCATTGTAACTGCCGTGGAGGAAACACTGCAGCTCATCACTGCCGCTGCAAAACTTCGTATAATAACTTTTGTTTGCCGTGATGTAGCGTTCTGCCCATCCACTCCCCGGCTCCGAAAACTTCGTGTCAAACAGTTCCTTCAATGCCTGTGCCGATTCCTCCCTTGATAAAGACGATACAAAAAGATAGGCCTCTTTGTATTCTTTTACCGTCATCAGCATATTTTTTTCGCTGCCTTTGGTGTTCTCTATCACAAGAACCATATCCTGTATTTTCATATGCTACCTCTTTTCTGCGCTGCTCTTTGCGCACAATACAGTGTTTGTGTCGCAACGCAGGCACAAACCTGCCAATCGAATGAAATTCGATTTATTTCCTTTTCAATGAAAAAAGCACCCAAACCATATCATATAAGGCTTAGATGCTTTCTGCCATCACTCTGTTATTTTACTGTAATCTTCCTAACCCTGCGAATGTATTGCATCATTTCTTGATAGATCGGAAGAGCACACGTCTGAACTCCAGTCACGGA
>CAQBGY010001042.1 GCA_948759685.1 uncultured Eubacterium sp. | reverse complement strand
AGGGTTAGGGATACTTCCCTATGGAAATTTCATCATACGGACGGTAGGGAGGTATGGGGAATTTCGCCTATGTGTCCGTACATAGGCAGTGCTTGCTATTCTTGTCTTTCGACACTCCCGGAGGGTGTGTCGATATTTTGATTTTTTCTTGATATTATTCGTTTGAACGACTATACTATATAAAGTAAGGCTAAAGGGAGGGGTAATAGTGTTTGAGTATATGACTGTGCAGGAAGCATCGAAAAAATGGGGAATATCTGAACGAAGAATACAAAAATTGTGCTCTGAGGAAAGAGTACCTGATTTAATGAAGGTTGGAAGAATGTGGTTGATACCTAGAAATGCGGAAAAGCCCGTTGATAAACGCAGATGCGTTGGAAAGGAAAAATAATTATGGCAAATAATAACATATTAGTTATAGAGGATGACAAAGAAATTAACCATTTGCTGTGTCAGTCATTAAGAAGTAATGGCTATTTATCAAAATCAGCTTATACAGGAATACATGGACTGGAGATGTTAAAAAATGAAGAATTTGAAATGGTGTTGTTGGATATTATGTTGCCATATAAAAGTGGAGATGCCTTGCTGAAAGAATTAAGGACATTCTCGAATATTCCTGTGCTTGTTATATCAGCAAAGGAAACCACACAAAGTAAGATAGATTTGCTTCGACTTGGCGCAGATGATTATATAACGAAACCATTTGATATTGATGAGGTGATTGCCAGAATAGAAGCAAATTTGCGCCGGAATCAGTTGAATGTAGTTGATCAAAGTCAAAAATTAGTGTTTAAAGATATAGAGTTTGATAAGGCTGCAAAGCAAGTGTATGTGGACGGACAGGAAATTACTTTGACAGCAACAGAAATGAAAATATTGGAACTATTCTTATTACAACCGCAAAAGGTTTTTTCAAAAGCAAATTTATTTGAAAGTATATGGAATGAAGAATATACCATTGATGACAATACTTTAAATGTCCATATCAGCCGCTTGCGACACAAGTTGAAAAAGGTAAATCCCAATGAGGAATATATAGAAACATTATGGGGATTAGGCTACCGTCTGGCAAAATAATACTTAGCTTTATGATAAGTTTTCGTAAGGTTTTCTTTAGATTTGGCATTTATAATTATGCTATCAAAGAAAAGGAGGGAACGAAAAAGTGAATGATTATATTTTACAGACGATAGGGCTTACAAAAAAATATGCGAATATGGTAGCACTTGACCATGTAGATATAACGATTCAAAAAGGGCGTATCTATGGGTTTATCGGTCAAAACGGAGCTGGCAAGACTACGTTTATGCGATTGGTTTCCGGATTGTCTTTGCCGGACAGCGGAGATATTATATTATTTGGGAAAACACAGAAAAAAGAATTGGAAAAACAAAGAAAGCGTATGGGGTGCATGATAGAATATCCAGCTCTTTACCCATATATGACAGCTCGTGATAATTTAGAAGCTATGAGGATTGCACAGGGTATACCGAATAAAAATGTAGTTGAAGATTGTCTGAAAATTGTGGGACTTCATGATACTGGAAAGAAAAAGGTACAGAACTTTTCATTAGGTATGAAACAGCGGTTAGGGATTGCAGCTACATTATTGGGGGAGCCGGAATTTTTAATGCTTGACGAGCCGACAAACGGATTAGATCCGGTCAGTATGGTAGAAATCCGAGAACTACTAAAAAAACTTGCCTATGAGAAACAATTAACCATATTGGTATCAAGTCATATTTTGAGTGAGCTTTATCAGCTTGCCACAAATTATATTTTTCTTCATCATGGAAGAATTATAAAAGAAATTTCAAAAGAGCGGTTAGACGAATGTTGTAAAAAACATATATTTATACTTGTGGATGATGTTTCAAGGGCGGCAATGGCACTGGAACGTGTTTTGAATACAAGGAATTATAAAGTTATGCCAGATCAGTCAATACAATTATAT
>CAQBGY010001041.1 GCA_948759685.1 uncultured Eubacterium sp. | reverse complement strand
CTCCCATATTACTCCCAAATGATTTTACATCGTTTGGGGGTATTTTTTTTACCTTGTCTTTGCAAATTTTATCGCACAATTTTTGAATGACGGACAAAAAACCACTTTTGTCCGTCATTCAATGCCAATTTGGGAGTAACTCCCAAATTGAAAATTAAACTAAAAGTTGTGAAACATTTAGGAAACAAAATCGGAGTTTTTGTACCAATTTTGTTTCACAACTCGATACATGATTAGTGAACTCTAAATAAATTTTATATCGTTATAATCGCCATTATGAGAAGATGGAAAAATATAAGCCATATAATTGGGAAATAGTTAGATTGGATGAAGTACTTTATTATGAACAGCCAACGAGTTATATTGTTTCCTCAACGGACTATAAGGACACATATCCTACACCTGTTTTAACTGCTGGAAAGTCTTTTATTATTGGTTGTACTAATGAAAAAGATGGGATATATACAGATTTGCCTTGCATAATTTTCGATGATTTTACAACGGAATCAAAATATGTTAATTTTCCATTCAAGGTAAAATCATCAGCGATGAAAATATTAACAAATAATTCAAACACGAATTTAAAGTATTTATTTTTCGTTATGCAAACGATTGATCGCATAAGCGACTTACATAAAAGATTTTGGATATCCGATTATTCCAATAAGTTCATTTTCCTACCGCCACTTGCAGAGCAACAACGGATAGTTGAACGAGTGGAAGAACTTTTTGCACAGATAGACATAATTGACGAAAACCAAGCGGATATAGAAGCCCTTTACGACGAACTGAAAAAGCGCACATTAGACCTTGCCATACAAGGCAAACTTGTACCGCAGGACGAAAATGACGAACCCGCGAGCGTATTATTAGAGAAAATCCGCGCCGAGAAGAAAGCCAAATTAGGGAAAAAATACGTAGACAGTTATATCTACAAAGGTGACGATAACTGCTATTACGAACACCTCGACGGTATAAATGAAGATAAAGCAATAGAAGTGCCGTTTGAGTTGCCTAATAATTGGGCGTGGGGCAGATTAAAAGATGTTGCTCTTACACAAACTGGAACAACGCCCAAAACGACTAATAAAGATAATTTCGGTGATTTCATACCATTCATAAAACCTGGCGATATTACTGATGGAAAAATTAATTATAACAATGAAGGGCTATCAGTAAAAGGGTTATCGAGTGGACGCCTAATAAACCAAAAATCCGTGCTTATGGTTTGTATTGGTGGATCGCTTGGGAAATGTGCCTTATGCGATAGAGATGTAAGTTGTAACCAACAAATAAACACAGCCACGCCGCCAATGTATCTCAATGCCAAATATTTGTATTATTGTCTATCAAGTGATTATTTTTATAAAGTTGCGAAAGAACAAGCATCAGGCACAGCTACTCCAATTATAAATCGAAGCCTTTGGGAAAGCATTATTATTCCTATTTCTCCGCTTGCAGAACAACAACGCATAGTCGATAGAATCAACGAAATATTTGCAAAATTATAAACTTAAACCCCTCGAAAATGAGGGGTTTAAGTTTTACCATGTTACAACTTTATCTACTATTTCTTGTTGCTCGCTTGCTGTTTTACGCAAGTATATTCGCGTTGTTTCAATGCTCTCGTGACCCATTAGGTCGGCAAGCAAAGATATATCGTTGAACTTCTCCAAGAAGTTTTTTGCAAACCGATGCCGAAACGAATGCGGATAAACAACTTTGGGATTCAGTCCATATTTTTTTGCGTAATTTTTAAGTTGTTGAGCTATTCCACGTACGGTTATCCGCTCACCGAAACGATTCAAAAAAAGGTACCCGCTTGTGATACCTTTCTCTGAAAGCCATGCTTCCGTTTCAATTTTCAGTTTTTTAGGTATGTAAAGTCTGCGCAGTTTCCCACCTTTTGAATATAAATCAAAATAGCACGTCTTGACGGGCTATTTTGATTTATATTCAA
>CAQBGY010001040.1 GCA_948759685.1 uncultured Eubacterium sp. | reverse complement strand
TGATTGGCTGTGCCGCCTGTCCCACAGCATAAGTAAAGCATTGGACAAGACCGGAGATCTGGACAATAACCCCAAATACCGCCAGCGCATCTGAACCCAGATAATTCATAATCTGACGGTTAAACAGCATCGCTATAATCCCCATCGCTATTTCTGAAACGAAGGTAGAGCAGCCATTGAACACCAGCTCCTTTACCTTATGAATACAATCATGTACACGGGACAGCCTGAGTGCATTTTTCCTGCTGAAGAAATGGGAGACCATAACCGCAATCGTCAGTGTCACGCCAATCGCAGTCGCAAGACCTGCGCCAAATATCCCCATGTCCAGCCCAAACACAAAATACAGATCTCCGAAAATATTAAAGCATCCGCCGCACAGAGTCGCAAAGGCCGCAAACCCCGGCGCATTATCGTTTCTCAGGTAAGCGGCGAGCATTTGCGTGAACGGATATGCCGGAATCACAAACTGAATCGGGCGAAGATATGTCTTTGCCAATGGCAGAAGAATATCATCCGCACCAAACAGACGGAGCAGCTGGTCATCAAAAACAGTGAGTCCGATCCAGCAGACTACCGCTATGGCCGAAGTAAGACTCAAGGACAAGGTAAAGCAAGCGTTTGCCTCGTCGGTCTTTCCCTGTGCCTTGTAATATGTATATTTGACAGAACCTCCGCTGCCGGTCAAAATCCCCAGACTGTACAAAATTGTCCAGATTGGCGCTACAATAGACAATGCCGCCGTACCCTGCGGGCCCTGATACTGGCCAACTACGGCAACGTCCACCATCCCGTATATACAGGAGATCATGGAACCTCCAAAGGCTGCGCCAAGATACTTAAAATAGTGTTTTTTAATACTTCCCTGCGTTAAATTCTTTTCCATAATAACTCCTATCTGAACTTACTCATTCGCCGGGACAGGCTGTCTGAGTATTTCGCAAGTAATTTCATTGCAAGTTCTCTTTCCGAGGCATCCATATCCTCAAAGGCTGCAATTTCTTCAGCAAGAACCAGATCAACCGTTTTTCTGGAAAACGCTTCGCCTTTTTCTGTCAGCGTGACATACTTATGACGTCTGCCGTTGTAATCCCCAACTTCAATTAAGCCGTCTTCCACCATCTTTTTCAAAGCAGAATGAACTGTCTGCTTTGGCTGGTATATAAAACTGCAGATATCTTTTTGGGTGACTTTTTCTTCCGACTGGCGTATGAAATACAATATCCAAAATGCACAATCAGATAAGCCAAAAGACTTGGCGACACCCCGGTAGATTTCCTCATATCCATTGATGGTTGCATTGAATGTAACAAGAACTTCTTTTGCCGTATACACAGATTTTTCCTCCTTTCAGTCCGAAAACAGACTTATTTTATCTTATTTTTCTCAACTTTTCAAGAGAATTCACAAAAAAATAACATTTACCCGTGGAATTTCCTCCCACAGGCGATGTGCTGTCTCATCATCCTGAGTTCTGTTGTCAGATATGTTTGGAAAATAAAAAAACACTCCACATTCCCGTGAAGTGCAATCTGTTTAGGAATTGCAGGAAAATAAGTGTTGCTGATTGCGCAGGATATTTCTTCGAGGTGAAACTGCTAATACAATTGTCAAAAAACGTAGGCGCAGCGGGCTGCGGCGAGGCTTTTTGGCATGCATAATCGGAGAAAGAGCCAAGTCAGGATGCGTCAGTTATTTTTCTATAATTCCTGATATTCATAATTTTACAGTTCCTTATTACACTGGTACTATACTATAGTACAAAGAATATTCCCGACAATATTTGTTAGCCTGATGGAGATGCCTGATGATAAATCCGTCAAAAGGCATGTCCAAAATTATAACCCAGGCAGAATTGTTTCAATCTGATTTTGCACAGATTGCTAAATTTCCGGCAAAGTCGTATAATCAAAAAGAACAGATTGAATACCTGTGAACAGTAAACATACCGTAGTACACAC
>CAQBGY010001039.1 GCA_948759685.1 uncultured Eubacterium sp. | reverse complement strand
ATAGCTGTAAACGATAAGTTTATGGCTATTTCTCGTTTAAGGGTCGGACAAATGTCGGACACTTTTATATTATGAATGTATAATGTACTACGTTTTTGGAAATTCAAAAACGTAGAAAAAAATGTATTCAACAAAAAGAAAAGGTGCTTCATTATATAATATAGTATCTTATACCTTACCCAAATTACATACAGGAAAGAATTGGTATATTGACTTCAAAGCATATGATCCTTTGGAACAAAAAATGAAACGGAAAAAATATATGCTTGATAGTATTGATAAAATTAGTATCCGGAGAAAAAGAGCTGCGGAACTAATTGCAAATATCAGTCAACAACTTTTATCCGGTTGGAATCCATGGGCCGATACTTCCAATTCTCGCCAATACACATTATTTGAAGATGTTGTAGATTTATACAATAAATACCTAATTAAATTCCATAAATCCAAAGTCTTCAAAGAAAGTACTTTCATCGACTATAAAAAAAGAATTAAAATTTTAAATGACTATAATCAAAAACGACTTACTCCAATAATATATATTTATCAATTTGATAAAACCTACGTTAGCGATTTCTTGGATTACATTCTTATTGATCGTGATTCATCAGCTCGTACCAGAAACAATTATCGCACTTGGTTATCTTCATTTAGCAGTTGGTTATTAGAAAAACAATATATTGATATAAACCCAGTAGAGAATATCAAATCATTAACAGAAGATACCAAAAAAAGAAATGCATTATCTATTAAAGACCTTCAAAAACTTAAAGGATATTTAGAGAAAAACAATCCTTATTTCTTGCTACTTTGTCAATTTGCATATTATACACTTATTCGTCCAGATGAATTATCAAATATTCAATTATCTGACATTTATTTGAAAGAACAAAAAGTTTTTATCCCTTCAAGTATTTCCAAAAACCGTAAAGACGGTATGGTAGGCTTAAATGACACTTTAATAAAATCTATGATTGACTTAAAAATATTCAATTATAATAATGACTATTACTTATTTGGCAAGGACTTTAAGCCCTCTAAGGAGAAATCTACTCCACGCGTTTACAGAACCTATTTTAACAAAGTTCGCACAATCCTGAAATTCCCAGATTCTTATCAATTTTATTCACTGAAAGATACTGGTATTCGTGATTTGGCTAATTCGGCAGGGATTGTTATAGCCCGTGACCAAGCAAGACACGCAGATATTTCTACTACAAACAAATACTTAAAAAGCGAATCGCTGCCAGTACATGAAGAAACAAAACATTTTGAAGGGCTTTTTTAACTGGAATCGCACCAATATAGGACGATTCCAGTCCTATTAAAGAAAAAAGTAAGATTATACAGAAGAAAATAAAATGAACTATTTTTTCTACCACAATAAATATTACTCCTCAATATAATTATCCCCTATTCAGAGAATATTATAGCAAACCTAATTACACAATATTTTTATAGTTAGTTCTGAAAGAACTTGGTTCTATGAACTAAATGTATAGTACAACAAGGCTTTTAAAGACAAATAGATTAATTGATATTTAAATAAAAACATAGATTATGGCAAAAGCAGCATGGTGCACAGTGGCTCCCATGTCGGGGAAAGAAAATGCACCAATCAACATTACATTGCCTGCCCATACGGGACGTTTGGTACGTAATACAACTGTAACAGTAACTAACAAGAATGGCACAAAACCGTCGAAAGCGATTACCATTAATCAGGCGGGGGCAGCAGTCACAACTACAATGGATGCAACAAAGCCGGATGTTCCTAAGACCGGCGGAACGGTTGTAATTAACGGAACATCGAATAGTTCTAAACTATCCTGGCGTTTTGGTATTCTTATAGATGGGCAATATGTACCTTTAATGGGCTTTATAAGAGATGTCATAGGTGATGGTTATGGTTAGCAGGGAACGGCTTGCCGTTATCCTGCGTTGTTAGCAACCTCTTTAAT
>CAQBGY010001038.1 GCA_948759685.1 uncultured Eubacterium sp. | reverse complement strand
AAACCGGGAAAGGAGGGATTGCTTATGAGTGACTATGAACTGCTGACGGTTGTCCTGATGATTCTCGGAATCATCGTTTCGATTCTGATAGCGTACATAAACCACACAAAAAAGTGACCGCCCCGTCCAAAGGTAAGGTCACTTTCTTGTAAGTATCTTTAATTTGGGCTGACCGTCTATCGGCAGTATTCCCTTTTGTGCTTTTATTGTAACAGATTCCCCCGCGGATGTCAAACGCCGAGGGGCTTTTTTCGGCTCCAAACGGCGGCGAGGGGCGTGTTGGGGAATATTATAAACCGGAAAGGCTGCGCTGGCAAGTATAAAAAAATGTTTTGTGACTATTGAAAAGAATGGTCAAGA
Source organism: uncultured Eubacterium sp. (assembly GCA_948759685.1). The sequence continues at coordinate 1,601 of CAQBGY010001038.1, read as the reverse complement.
GATAAAAAATAGAACAATCAATAATTCAATAAAAAAATGAATTTGAACTATTGACAATAAAAATGGACTGTGATATTCTATGGTCAGTTGGACGAGACGGAGGAATAAATATGAATGAAGAAATTAAAGTTCATCCGATTAAATCTTGTAAGGACTTTGGTTTGGCAAAACGGAATTTTGAGGAACTGACAAAAAAAATCAGTTCATTGCAGTTAGATTTGGAATTGGATGATGAAGAAACACCTAAACTAGAGAGTGGAATTGTGGATATGGAACAAAAGTTAGAGGAGCAGAAAAAGATCATTAATGGATTTATAAATGCACAAGCAAACTACGATTCCAAGTTTTTAAGCAGTAATCTGGATTGTTTGCTAAAGAGGCATGGCCTGCGGATTTCTGACCTTGAAGAACTGTTAGGCGTGAGCGCGGGGTATGTTTCTAGAACTGTGAATCCGGATTCCAAGAAAAGATTATCTGTGGACATTGTTTGGAAAATATCAGCGATTTTTCAAGTTAATGTCGATGATCTTTTAAATATCGATTTTCAGGTTCCTACCCAATCTTTGAGTGATGTAATTGCTTTTTTTAAGAAATTGAAACAGGAGACTGATGAAGCAACAATTCATTGGACTAATCAGGGTAACAAAAAAGAAGATTATGTAGGAATATTTTTTAAGGAATTGGAGGAAAGTGGACTGGATGGGACGAAGCGTTATCGGTATGCTCCAAATGGATTTGCAAGCGTAACAAAAGCGGTGGAACTTACGGATGACATTTTTTCCGCAGAAACTAGTATAGGTGAGCTTTTTCTTTTATCGCTTGAAAATCAATTTGGGGAAAATGGATATGAACTGTATCGTTATACAGGTAGAGAGAATTACGGCTCAAGCTACGATGATTCAACAGATTTAGATTTAATATGTTCAACTTTTGATGATAAGAGTAATACATTGAAAGGGAAATGTGATGAACTTTTTAAATCTGTCAAGCTACATGAGTCAGATTTTGTAATATCTGAATCGGCAAAAAGTTTGATTGATAGGTATTTAAATCCTAAAAAGAGCAATGCAGCGGATGGTTTTATGAATATACCAGACAGCATTGACGAAGAACTGCCATTTAATTGAGGAGGTGTTATGAATGGAAGGGATAAAAACCAAAGGGGTAATCAAATGCCCCTGCTGTAGAAAGGGGAAGATTGTAGCGTATGAAGATGCTGCGGGAAAATCTTCTATTCAATGTGGTAAATGCCATACTTTTTTACTGGTGGATTATGATAAAATGACTGCGGAACCAACTTCGCAGGAAAGAGAAGTTTACAAAATGGTGGTAAATGTATAAAGTAGTGTTTGCTGACTGAGCAACAGGGCGTCATATAGGACAGCTACTAATAGCCAGAGCAGATTATTGGGACAGGGTATAAACCCTGCTAGATAATTTGTTCTGGCTATTTTATATGTGCAAACAGGATATAGGACAAGCCATGCAGAGGATATTTAGATTATTATGAGAAAGGATGGGGTGAATATGGCGTAAGCGTCAAATTGCTCGCCTTGGACAATTAGCATTTTTGTGCGACACTCTAAAAGATACGAAAAAAC
>CAQBGY010001037.1 GCA_948759685.1 uncultured Eubacterium sp. | reverse complement strand
ATCCTTTATCCGACTGCAAAGAAACTGATTTAAGGTATTCCCTGCAGATTGTCTGTCCTGATGGAAAGATGCCCTATCGGTTTGAGCTGACGCTTTTGCCTGTCATCTCGCCGGAAGACAGCAGCAATCACGCACCCATCAACCCGACTGACATAAAAAATGAAGAAAGAAGGTAAATACTATGCCAAACACAAGACCTAACCAAAATATTCCCTCCGAACAGGAAAATCCTTTGTTCCATGACACATGGAAGCTGCTTAAGAACTACCGGGATGCCGTCTGGAACCTTGAGCTTGCCGTACAGCAGGTACGCAGCACCTTTGAGATAGAGTATGGAAGCAGCATTGAGGAATTTCTGGACTCCATCTATCTCGCTGGAGCTGACATTGGAGGGACAAGGCTGGAGGATTATGCAAAGAGTATTGAACGCAGCAACAAGATGCTGACACTCTTAAATTCAGCCGTTGACATCCTACGGAACAAGCATAAACATGGGGAACAATATTACTGGATACTGTATTACAGCTACCTGTCTCCCCAACAGCTACAGAATACGGATGAGATCATTGAGAGCCTGCGGCCGCACATAGCAAATATCTCCCACAGGACCTACTACCGCAGGCGTCCGGAGGCTGTTCAGGCACTCAGTTCTATCTTGTGGGGATACACCTCAAAGGATTGTCTGGAAACGCTGGAGCAATTCTTCCCCAAAGAGAAATAACCAAGTGTCACCAAATTGGCGCATCGCTGCCATCGTGAACGTTTCCGTCGCCCTGCTCCTGATGAACCAAGTCCAGTAGGAAAATATCTGTAGCCCTTGAAATTCTTTGTCAGATAATCCTCAGAGTGCAGGAATACCTGCTCCATTTCAAAAATAGCATAATCATGGCAGCCGCCACCCAATACTGCGGAGGCCTTGCCTTCCGAAATGTGCAGAAGCGCTTCCTCTTTTGCCACCTTCAGATAGTCGTTTAGGATAAGCGCGCAGTTCCGCACTGGAGATTGCCGCACAATCGAGAATGCTCTTGCTTGTGCAATCCCTGACAGAGGAATACGAATCCTTAACTTTCATGAGACCCCCGTGTTGATGATGATGTCTGGGCATTTCTGCTTACACGGTGCTTTGCAACTACACAAACTTCCGCACTTCTTATCTCCGCATAGACGGTATCGGCTATACAGTCTATCCCAGTGAGTATATCTGCACCGTGAAGGAACTGACTGCATGGTTCCGTACCCGTTTTCCGCGTCAGGTTGTTTCCATCCTGAACTGGCTGCTGTATTACTCCTTCCTCTCCCCGCAACAGTTGAGAAATTTGGAGGAAATCTTAGAGAAACTGCGCTCCCACATCCGGGATGTTAGTTTCCATATCTATTACATCAAGAGTCTGAAAGTTATTGACACACTCAGCTCTATCCTGTGGGGGATACGTCTAAGGACAGTATCGACATTCTGGAGAAGTTCTTTCCGGAAATGGACAAGCAATAAGCAGTCATTATAATTCCCTATAGCATGAATATGGAATATCTGATGCTATAGGGGATTATTTCTGAAATTTGCTATAAAATGACTATAATTTGCATTTTCTCAATATTCTAGTAGTTTTTCCACAATCCGACAAGTATGGTGTCACCATATTTAATAATAAAACCATATGATTTATTATTAAATATTAAATTGAGGTGACTTTTGACAACATCAGACATGGTAAGGCAGTAAAAATATTAGCTGAACTTTGTAGGCATATTGGCTAAACACTACAAAACTTTAATAATAAATTTCAAAGAAATACAATTTCTCTTAATGAAATATTAGCAATCGCTAAAACATTAAATGTTTGCTATGAACAAGAATTTATATTTCCAGATGGTAATAAAATCAGTTTAATTACAGAAGGAGGAAAAAGGATGCCGCATTGCAATAAAAAAATGTTGTCATTTTTCTTAACAACAAAATGTAAT
>CAQBGY010001036.1 GCA_948759685.1 uncultured Eubacterium sp. | reverse complement strand
TTTACGGAGCAGGAAATGTTTGCGGCTTTGGATGAATGCGGCCTTTCGGAAGAGAGGGAAGGTGTGAAGCGCTGGTATGACGGATTTATTTTCGGAAATCATACGGATATTTATAATCCCTGGTCCGTAATTAACTTTTTGGATACCGGAAAATACGGAACTTATTGGGCAAATACAAGTGCGAACAGCCTTGTGAGTAAGTTGATCCGTGAAGGCGACAGGCAGGTGAAAATATCATTCGAGAAGCTTTTACAGGGCGAAATAATCCGGTGTCCGATTGATGAGCAGATCGTCTATAATCAGTTGGACGACAACGAATCTGCGATCTGGAGCCTGCTGCTTGCAAGCGGATATTTGAAAGTGCTAAGCTATGAGCAGGTGGAGCTTTTAAGACAAAGTGAAGATCCGTTGTATGAATTGACCTTAACAAACCATGAGGTTGCACGGATGTTTTACACTATGGTGCGCGGGTGGTTTTCGCGGGCAGGCGCAGACTATACTGACTTGCTGAAGGCATTGATACTTGGGGATATCGATGCAGTAAATGAATATATGAACCGGGTGTTACTTCGGACATTCAGTTATTTCGATACCGGAAAGAATCCGTCTATTCAGGAGCCGGAGCGTTTTTATCATGGGTTTGTGCTGGGGCTGCTTGCAGAACTGGATAATGAATATGTGATTACTTCAAACCGCGAGAGTGGTTTTGGAAGGTATGACGTGATAATCGAGCCGAAGGAAAAAGACGGCGAAGCAATAATTCTGGAATTTAAAGTCCGCAATCCAAGGAGGGAAGCAACTTTGGAAGATACTTTGCAGGTAGCGTTAAAACAAATTGAAGAAAAACAATATGATACAGCACTTTTGGTGAGAGGGATCACGGCAGAACATATTCACAAGTATGGTTTTGCATTTGAAGGGAAGCGTGTGTTAGTGGGATAGGCGAATGCCTGGTTTGAGAAAATGCAGTTCCAGCTCTATAGGGATAGTGCAAATAGGTTTGCATTTCCGGAAATAAATGACTCCTTTTTGGTATGAATTTGGATATAAAAGTTTTACCGAAAAGGAGTCTTTTTATGCTGTTGGCAAAAAAAGTAAATTCTACAGTTTATGTTAGAAAACAACGAAATACAGTAAATTTTGGGCATTACGGAACAGCGGCTTCGACAAGATTTGGAGTGTTTGAGAAGAAGGCAAAGGCGAGCATAAAGCAAGCTGTTTTTAAGAATCGTTATGTCAAATAGGCGAAACAAGGCTGGCACTCTTAGACAAAAAAGGTGAATGGGTTGTTTGTTGGTATCATGAAGTTGTCGGATGAATGGACATACTCCCCTTGGTTCAGCTGGCAGTACTTCAGGCATTCATACTTATCCATATTGTGGAGCTTCATAAACGCTATGTGTTCCTTGACATGAGGTATCAAGTCTGTAAAGACAAGAAATGGTACAGAGGGCAACGTGTTAGACGTCGCTTTAAATGAGGTAGCGACTGTTCAATCACTGCAAATTAAAATATCTATACAGAGATAATAACTCTTACAGCGAGCGTTAAAAACAGCACGTTTTTTCTTGCTTATGACAGGGAATCCGATATGACAATATCTATAACAATGTAGTAAAGCGCAAAAAAGAAAAGTGCTCCTTCAACCAAAGCTTGGCTATCTCATCACCTGCCAGTCTGATTCCCCAGGGAAACTGACAAATCTGTAGCCATACGGGTATCGCTGTCTCCACCTTCTACCGCCAGAAATCCCTGTTTCTTTCCCATTAGGCCTTACGACTGGAGCCTGGAATACCTGAAGGTATCTGCAGAAGCATTTTGCAAAGCAGCCCTCCAAAGAACGCAGAAGAGGGCATTATTTGCTCTCTGAATAAATTTACTTCTTTAAAATCTGATAATTCATGTTTACTTATCGTAAACGGTAGATAGTGCGTACCTCGACTGTAAAGGATAAATATGTGACAATA
>CAQBGY010001035.1 GCA_948759685.1 uncultured Eubacterium sp. | reverse complement strand
GTTGCACTGAGCAAAAATCGTTTCTGAAATCTCGGATGGACGTTGGCTTGCTAATAATAGAGAAACCCCGTATTTTCGTCCTTCTTTTGCAATTCTTTCTATAGATTGTTTAGAAGCGCGGTATTTTGCCAAATCGCTATTTGGTACATATTTGTGAGCTTCTTCATAGACAAGTAATAGCGGAACATCGTTGTTAATAATCTCATCCGGTGAACGATTACAACGAAGGCGTTTATAGTAATAGCCATACTCAAATAAGATACGCGATATTAGTGATACCGTGATACTCATCACATCAAATGGCACTCCGCTCAAATCTAATATTGTGACATTCGAGTTTCCCTCACCGTATCCAATGAGTTGTTTAAGCGTATCATCAAATGTAATTGTCCTCGATCTATCGCCCAATAAAAAGTCTAGACGTTTATCATTTAAGCGACTTTCTAATCTGCTGATAAAATTGGTTAATTGTCCATACAAACTTCCATGTGTTGTTTTAGGCTGACCTTTTTTGGCACCACTTTGATATACTTCACCCGTATCAATTTCAAGCGTATTAATGTCTCGAGCCTCTTTTAAAACATCTCTCATATCAAAATATAGCGGAGAATCAAAATGAATTCGATTTTTATTCTCGGCAGGTCCCTCATAATGCTGAACTTTGCTATTTATAATGGCGTTTTTGAATACATTTCTCTGGTTGTGATCATTTGCTTCTGTGTCAATAAAGAGTTCTTGCAATTCATCACTATTCAGCATCCAATAAGGCAACACGAGAGTAGATATATTAATGTATCGGGCAGTTGGAAATGCAGATTTGTATTCAGAATGAATGTCAAAGATTACAATATGCGAGTTATTCAATCCATCGTAGGTTCCTTCGCGTGCGCAGACCGCTTCTTGTAGAATTTTTGCAACGGAATGGGACTTTCCAGATCCGGTTGAGCCCACAATTGCAATGTGCTTATTAAAAAACTTATTCCCATCAACAGGTACTTGGATAGCTGGATTAGTGGCCAATGTTGCAAAAGTAAACTTGTCCTTATCTTCTAATGATTCTTCAAATATTTTTTGAATTTCTTCAATCTGCGCTGGTTCCACTTTTTTAGGTGGAATAGCAATTGTATCACCGCCACGCTCAAATTTTCCATCCCGAATTATTCCAAGCGGATTTGCTTCTAGTATATACTTGCGTGTGGGTTCTCCTTTTGCATCATGTCCTACTTCAATTGTAAAGTTTTCAATTATTGCGATTAGAACAGCATTATCATTATCAGCAATTCGTAAGTAGGAACCAACTTTTAATTTTTCTTCAGCAAGCTGAAAATCTTCAAGATCATCGACGGATATTTTCACTTTATTGGGAAATACAGAAATCACTTCTGCATTTATCTTTTCGTGTTCCATATGCGTCCACCCTTCTACACCATTTTTTCTATATTTTGAGTTTCCTGAATCTTAATTGTGTGCATTTCATATTGATCATTTTCGTAAAAAGGAACTTCTAAATAAAACTGATATATAATCCGGATAGTAGATATAGAATTAAGTATATCTGAAATCTGATGAATATCAGTAATGAATTTTAGCTTAATTTCATTATGTGCGGACGGCCTTCGAGTAATTGATTTTGGGGAAAAGGCAGCGCCCTTAAAATCATAGCCATCTACAAAATATACGCCATCGTTTTGTAACGCCTGCTTTATTTCTATGACCTCAGACTCCGGGATACCATGCAGGTAAACATAGGGACAAAATGGTTTAACTTCATTTTTAGAAAGTTTGCTCCAATTTTTAGATATTTTCAACAGTAGCGATTTTATTTGTTGCTTAGAAATCTGACCATCACATTCTATCAGGAAAAAACGCGCATAAGGAGAAATATTAATTTGAGAAAAACACTCTTGCTTTACGATAAGGTAGAATAAGTTTCGCAAAAAGAAAAAGAGACATAGTTTGCAGAACTCT
>CAQBGY010001034.1 GCA_948759685.1 uncultured Eubacterium sp. | reverse complement strand
TTAACTAAGTTCTCTCCTACTTCAAACAAAGTCATTAAATATGATATTTTTGATTTAACAGGAGGATACCCGACAAATATAAGTTCAGATAATCAGGGCAGAATATGGTGTGCGTTTAAAGGCGGAGTTATTATTTTTTCCGAGAACGATAAATATGATATAGTAAAATTTCCGCATACAAACAGTGATGAAACTGTTTTAGCTCTTGGGAAAGTAGGAAATGGAATGTGGATTTCTACCCAAAGTAATGTTTGGAATATCAATGGACTAACATTAGAGGCTAATTTACTGCCAATTCCACAAAAATCCTATACTGCCGTATATGAAGATACTTTGAATAACAAGGTCTATCTTGGGGGAACTGATGAGATACTTGAGGTTGCTAATAATATTACCGATAATTCCACAGACTATAAGACTATTCGAATGGTCTTAAATGACAGAGGTGAAGGACATTTGAATTTATCTGATATAAAGGGAGGAACCAACGGAATGACAATACCTTATGGTGGAAACATAACACTTGTCATTAGTTCTCTTGATTATTCTCCAGAGTCTGTACATCGCTACATGTATAAACTTGCAGAATCCCCAACTGACACAATAGGAGGATGGATTGTAATGCCAGAAGGGACTAATATAATAACATTCTCAGACCTAAAAATGGGTGAATACAATGTCTTGGTTAAAGCCGTGGGTTCTCCGATGGATCCAATTGCTGTACCCTTAAAGGTTAAATCCCCTTGGGCACTCTCTTGGTGGGCGATAATGGCATATATATCCATTGCAATTGTGGTTATATATTGGATTGTATGGTATATGCGTAAAAAGAACAGCAGAACTCTACAAGAACAGGAAAGGCAATCGGCTTTGGAAAATGTGGAACGAAAGTTATCATTTCTTTCAACAATATCCCATGACCTTAAAACACCATTGTCTATGATTCTTGGTCCGGTTAGTTTGATGAAAGAGAAAACAAAGGATCCGGAGAACAAAAAAAACCTTGAAGTTGTCTATGATAATGCTGTGCGTTTGAACAATATGATTCACCGCACTCTGGAACTGCAACATCTTGAAGACACCGATGAGAACTTATTGATACTTTCTATTTTTGATGCGGTCGAGTTTTGCAAAGGAGTCTTTGAGATATTCAAAGAGAATAATCCGCAGAAAAACTTTATATTCCATTCCTCTGTACCTCAGATTTTAATTGAAGCTGATGCTGTAAAGTTTGAATCTGTTATCACAAACTTGCTGTCAAATGCTTGTAAATATTCTGACGATGGAGCAACAATTTCATTTGGCATAAGTCCACACGAAGATCACGTTGAAATTGTTGTATCTGATGATGGCGTTGGGATTTCAGATATAGACCAGCCATTGGTTTTTCAGAGGATGTTCAGAGCTCCATCTACCTCTAAATTAAAAGAAGGTACCGGTTTAGGGTTATATCTCATAAAAAAATATCTTGAGCTCATGAACGGCAATATTAGTCTGTTCAGCAAGGAGGGGCAAGGAACTTCATTTGTCGTAACTTTACCAATAACTAAAAAGTTGTTGCCTAAAGACCAACAAGTCGTGTCGCTTGAGGATAATTGTAAGCCGAAAATACTCATCGTTGAAGATAATTCACAAATTGCAGGATTTATAACAGATGTCCTTAAAGATAAGTATAAATGTATTACATCTGAGAATGGACGCTCAGGCATTGCAATCGCTTCATCATTTATCCCCGACCTTATTATCGCAGATGAAATGATGCCTATTATGAGTGGTCTTGATATGGTGAAATTACTTAAACAAAACCCTCGGTTGGCATTCATTCCAATAATAATGTTAACAGCCAAATCTGACAACAAGACAGAAAATGAGAGTATCAAATTGGGCATAGACATTTTCATGACTAAACCATTTGAGCCATCTGCATTGCTTGGACGGATAAACCAATTGTTAAAATCACGAACAGACAT
>CAQBGY010001033.1 GCA_948759685.1 uncultured Eubacterium sp. | reverse complement strand
CCCCATTAGAAGATCGGCATTGCAAAAAATATTCCAACCATGTGTTTTTATCAATATGAGTATAAAATTCATTCAAAATTTTGTTTGATATTGTAACTTTCAAATCATATGTACAATCATCATTAAAATTTTGTTTGCAATCCCTTTTATCAAAATCTTCTAATAGTAGATTTTTTATATCATCATTTATTTCCCAATCATTAATATTACGATGTATATAGTCCTTCTTAGATACATCCCCACTATAAGTATAAATTCTTCTTACCGTTTCGCAAAAATCAAGAAAATCACCATATTTTGTAGGTAATCCATGTGCCAAATCAAATCCGTTTCCAATAATAAGTATATTCATAATCTTTTCTCCTTCAGCAAACAAAATACATACTGATTATACCATAAATCATAGTCTAAATATGTTAAATTTCACTTAACTCAAAAAGGACATGAGATTTTACTCCCACATCCTTTTCTGCTATATCGGCTTTTTGTAGTTGCTGGCTTTCTGGCTTCTTTTGCCAAAGCATCTGCTGCTTTCTTTTTATTTTCTCTTTCGTATACCTCAAAAGCCTCTGCCCCATACTGGAACTCCGGCTCTGCCACCCTTGCAAACTCCATCGGATTTACAGCCTCCATGTTATCAATGCCGCCTGTTTCCCGTTCTGCCTTATCCGTCTGGTACTGTTTCACATCTGCGGCAAGCTGTTCGGTCTTTTCTATGGCGGCATCCGCACAGTTTAAGATACAGGACATCAGCTTTCTCTTTGCCTGAAAAGGCTTCTTTATCAGTTCCGTCTTTGAGAACTTCTTTTCCCTATATTCCTTTTCCGGTTTATCCGCAAAGGTACGGAATGTGTTGGCAACCTTCTGTCCGGCTTCTCTCATGCCCATGCCGAAAGCGTCTATCTTTCCAATGCTCTTATCCACATCTGCTATGGACTCCTGCACGTTCTGGCGGATACCTTCTAATTTCTTCTTAATTCCAAGAAACTCCGACACCCTGTTTAATGCAGCTTTCCCTTTCTGTTTTGCCGCTGTTACGATCTCCCCTGCCTTTGCCTTAATTTCTGCCTTGACTTCTAACAGCTTTTCTTTCATGGCTTTGCAATCCTGCTCCAGCTTGTCTACCGCCCTTTTGAGTGTCTGTTTCAGCCCTTTCTCTGCCTCACGCTCTTCCATCTTATGGAGCTGGTCTTTTACTGTCCTCAGTTCCCCTAAGACTGAATCCATCTTTTTTTCCATGACATCGACATACGCTGCCATTTCAAATATGCTGTTTGCAGCCTCTTTCATATTGTTCTTGCGGAGCAGTTCCATCAGTTCCATAAGATTCTGTTCCTTTGTAAGCTGCATATTTTCTGTCATTTCCATTTTTCTTTCCCCTTTCCGCAGGGCAGTTTCCCGCCCTGCCCTTTCTGATGATTTCTACTGTCTAGCGGAACGGCAGCGGCTCCCCACTGACTTTCATAAAGCCCCTGTCATCGGTCTGCATCTGCTGTGATGCACGCTCCTTTCCCTCCTGCATTGCCTGTTCCTTTGCCTGCTGGTACGTCTCAAGCACCGCATCGTTGATTTTTTCCCTGAACTCCTTTGTGATCGGGAAACAAACGTCCCTGTACCTGTTGCCTACCTTGTAGGACGGCATAGCCACGAACATTCCGTTCTTGCCCTCCACCACACTCACGTTGCCTACCGCAAAGCTGTCATTCAGCACGATGCTCGCAAGACCTACCATATTGCTGCCCTCACGCTCAAAAGGCGTTACCCTTACCGTGAACTCCGGTTCGTCCGGCTCGTCAGCCTCCATCTTGACCTCTGCCTTGCCTGTCTGCTCCATTTCCTCATAGAGCTTTAAGATGTCGCCGTACAGCTCCTCACGGAACTCCTTCGTGATCGGGTTGCAGACGTCCTTGTAGACCGGATTGTTGTACTCGTCCCTCTCTTTTGTGCGGAAACTGGGCATGGATACGAAATTG
>CAQBGY010001032.1 GCA_948759685.1 uncultured Eubacterium sp. | reverse complement strand
TACGAGATGGGTCCGTGACTGGAGTTCAGACGTGTGCTCTTCCGATCTAAAGTTGATAAAAGAGAAGATTTCCAGCGTCTGATTCAAGACTGTATGGATGGTAAGATTGATATGGTTATTGCCAAGAGCTTACCTCGATTTGCAAGAAATACATTGGATACCTTGAAATATGTCAGGATGTTAAAAGAAAGAAAAATCGCAGTTTATTTTGAGGTTGAAAAGATAAATACATTGAAAGATGGCGAATTTTTAATGACAATTTTAAGCTCTGTTGCACAGCAGGAGGTAGAGAATACCTCGGCATATGTAAAAAAGGGATTAAAAATGAAAATGAAGCGTGGAGAATTGGTCGGATTTCAGGGGTGTTTAGGATATGATTACGATGTTGCAACAAAATCAATTTCCATAAATGAAGAAGGTGCAGAAGTTGTAAGGTATATATTTGACAGGTATGTTGCTGGTGCGGGAAGCTCAATGATTGCCAGAGAATTAAATGAACAGGGGATTACAACGATAAGAGGTAATAGTTGGACATCTTCCAGTGTAATGGGAATTATCAATAACGAGAAATATAAAGGCGATATACTATTAGGAAAAACGTTTACCGTTGATCCGATTTCAAAAAGAAGATTAGAAAATCTTGGAGAAGAAGATAGGTTTTATATCAAAGACCACCATGAACCCATTATTTCAGCCGAAACTTTTGCTAGGGCGCAAGAGATTCGAGAGCGGAGAAATGGAGGAAGGAAGTCGGTTACTCCGGGGAAACGAGAGAAATATAGCAGACAATATGCATTTAGCTGTCTGTTGGAATGTGGGTTTTGTGGAGCAAATTTATCAAGGCGAAGATGGCATAGCAGTTCTAAATATAAAAAGACGATTTGGCAATGCGTTAAATCTACAAAGGACGGAAAAAGATTCTGTCCGGATAGCAAGGGAATACCGGAACAAGTAATAGAGGAAGCATTTATCGAATCGTATAAAATGCTGTGTGCAGATAACAAGGATGTACTGGAAGAATTTATTTCCAGAGTAGAAAAGACTTTGAGTGAGGATTCCATAAGAGATAAACTCATAAAGCTACAAAAGAGTGCAGATAATCTTCAAGCTAAAAGAAAAAGATTGTTGGAAAATTATCTCGAAGGAATTGTTGCACAAGATATTTACGAAGAAACAGATGTAGGTTATGAGAGGAAATTATCAGATATAAAAGCCAATTTAAAGATTTTAGAGCAACAAATGGATGATGAATTTTCTTTAAAGCAGCGAGTGGCAGATTTTAAAAAGGCATTATCAAAAAATGGTGTATTGGAGGAATTTGACAGAGGAATATTTGAGAGCATAATTGAAAAAGTCATAGTCGGTGGCTATGATGAAGATGGAAACAAAGATCCCTATAAAATCACTTTCATATATAAAACAGGGTTTAAAAATGAAATTGGAAAGGCAAAAGAGCGTTTCGACAAGTCTAAGAGTGTGAGCGATAAAGCCAAAGAATTGTGTTCCCATATCGTAGACGAGGTAAAAGGTGTGTGTTCCTATGTTAGTGACAACACATGTGGAGACGGTTGTGCTTTTGTCCCAACTAAAGCCAGATGATTATATTGATGTAGAACTGGATTTATGTGAGTTGGATGTTACTGCATCAGAGAAAGCGGCTACTTATCAGCAAATTAAAGATTATGTTATGGAGAAACATGGTGTAAAGGTACATACAGCTTATATCGCACAGGTGAAGAAAAAATATGGTTTAGATATGCGGAAGAACTACCATCAGTCGAAAAATGAAAAATATATTGCAAAACAATGCACGGAAGAAAAGGAGTTGTATATTAAGGAGGCACTGGAGCATTTTGCAATGCTTGGTTAAAAGAGATTGTACATCATGCAGAAAAAATAAATATATTTTTTAAAGTTATCTACTCAAACTTCCCACACCGATTGGTGTGCTGAACCTTGAAAAATCAATACTTTA
>CAQBGY010001031.1 GCA_948759685.1 uncultured Eubacterium sp. | reverse complement strand
TTGCATACTGCCAAAATTTCAAAAGTTATAAACAGATGATAAAATAGAATTCTATTTTAATTTGCTGGAATAAGGATTTATAGAAAAATGTTAAAAATTCAGGATTTGAAGAAAGTATATAAAAAAAACGTTGCTTTGCAGGGTGTGTCTTTTTCCGTGGAATCAAAATCTGCAATTGGGCTAATCGGGGATAACGGAGCCGGAAAAACAACATTAATTAAGTGTATCAGCGGGCTTGTTGCACCGACATCAGGAAGCATATACTTTAATGATGTGAATTTGATTAAAAATCCCAAATATATCCACAATACAGTGGGTGTATTGCTAGAAGGAGCTAGGAATCTATATAATTTCCTGACTGTGGATTATAATTTGAATTATTTTAGCTATCTGAATCAGTTATCCTCAAAAGAGACATCAGATAGAAAAGCTTATTTGTTAAAACTGTTTGATGCGGAAAAATATAAGGATCAGCCAGTTAATGAGTTGTCAAGGGGAACACAACAGAAGATTGCATTGATGGTGACATTGATGAAAAATCCCCAACTTCTTATTTTGGATGAACCTACGTTGGGATTGGATTTGATCGCAACAATGAGAATGACAGATTTGCTTAGACAAATCATTCAAGAGGAGCAAAAAACAGTTATTATAATATCTCATGACATGACGCTGGTTTCAAGTTTATGTGATCGGGTTGTATATTTGAAAAATGGTAAAGTGGATTTTGATGAGCAGATTAACTCGATCGTGAACGAAAATATTTATGAAGTAAAGATAAAAGCAGATAATTCGATGGAAGAGAAGATTCAAAATTTTGACTTTCCATTTAGGCGGGAAGATGGAATTTATGTGCTTGAAGTGCATGATATGGAGAGGATGATGAAAAACAAATTATTAAAGGAAAATATTATATCAATTGAAAAGCAGGTAAATGATCTGGCGCATTATATCAGGATGAGGAGTTTATAGAACAATGCGAAGACTTATAAAAGCAGAATGGACAATGTTAATGGGGGAGATCAAACAATATTATCTTAACTATATTTTTTATAATGCTGGCATGGTAATACTGTTTTTTGGTCTATTTTATAATTATTATTATGAAGCGAGTGATACCAAGGTATTAGCGATGCTCATTTGCGCAATATTGTGGCAAACTTGCACGAACGGAATCCAATACTTATGTTATTTGATTCAGGATGAAGCGATGATGGGAACGCTAGAGCAAATGTTCCTGACTAAAACTAATTTTTTTTCAATTCTTTTTTCAAAAATATTTGTAAATTTATTATTTGTTATATTAAAAGGAACCCTTTTATTCTTTGTTTGCACACTTTTGTTTCATAAAGTGTCTATGCTGATGTCTGTTGGTTTCATGAAATATATAGAGATAATTATTATTATCGTTATTACCTTATTTTCCTTTTATTGTATTGGGGGAGTTTTTGGCGGTTTGAGTTTATACTATAAACGGATATCGTCCATTCTTAATGTGGTTGATTATTTTTTATTGATGTTTACAGGAATCATTGGTGATATTCACAGTTACAATTCTTTTCTTCAGTATATTATAAGAATACTGCCTATAACCAATGCGAATATATTGATCAATGGGATATTGAGTGATTGTGTTCCGTTAGGAGATGTAATATTGTTTGTGGTAACTGTTTTTGCCTTTATTGTTGTTGGAATAGTTGTATTGAACTTATTAATTAAGGAAGCAAAAAAGGAAGGGAAGTTAGGACAATATTAGGTGGAAGTTTGTTTCGTCTTTTCTGCTGTCTATTCTGCTGCCGGTTCTCGTTCAGAAGCGCCCTCTCAAGATTTTTACATAACAATGTTGCCCCTGTTGCTACTTGTCAAGGACGTATTCATCATTTTTCATCACGTTTTCTTGGTCTGCCCTGTTTCCCATGCTCTAAATCATGGAGAATGACACGCTTTAACTTGTCCTCTACGCTTTGGGTACTTGTAGCCGAATTA
>CAQBGY010001030.1 GCA_948759685.1 uncultured Eubacterium sp. | reverse complement strand
GGTCAATATAGAATGACGGTGCGATACCGATGTGGACAGTGTAATGAGCTGTCACTCGTATGTGTTTTTTGAAAAGAATTATAGAAGAATTTTGTCTGCTGATGAGAGGCAGGAGCAATGTTCTTGTTTGTCATGGGCAGATAATGCTATGCAAAGAGAAGGGAGGAAATATGGGCAGTAATATAACAAAGGAACAAATCAATACTACAATGGCTTTGGCTCTAATGAAGCATTTATATAACCAAGGAAAAATATCTGAAAAAGTATATAAGAAAATATTATCGCAATATGAAAAGAAAGGGCTTGCAGAATCGAAAATATCATGTTAATATATGAGTGTTAGCAAAACGAGGAAACAAAGAAAGGCGAGTAAATGTATAGGAAAAGGATAGTGGCGATATATGCCAGAGTATCAACAGAACATGAGGCGCAAATATCCGCATTGGGCAATCAGGTTCAGTATTATGACAATTTATTAGCCCAGCACCCAGAATGGGAACTTTATGACCGTTACATAGATGAAGGGATTACTGGAACTTCTGTAAAAAAGCGAAAGAATTTTATGCGAATGATGAAAGATGCTTCAGATGGAAAATTTGATCTTGTCATAACAAGAGAGGTATCACGATTTGCAAGAAATACAGTTGATACACTGCAACAGACACGTCTATTAAAAAAAGAGGGCGTTGAAGTCTATTTTACAGAAGATAATATTTGGACAATGAATGATGAAGATGGGGAACTTCGTTTAACTATCATGGCAACATTGGCGCAGAATGAAAGTAAAAAGACATCGCTTAGAGTAAAAGCAGGTCAAATGATTTCTTTTCAGAATGCCGTGCCATACGGAAATGGAAATATTTTAGGATACGATAGGATTGATAAGCAATTTGTCATCAATGAATCACAGGCAGCTACGGTCAGAAGAATATTTGACTTGTACTTAGATGGTAATGGTGTCAGGAAGATACAGTTCATTATTGAAAAAGAAGGTCATCTTACAGCAACCGGATTGACAAAGTGGCAACCGGCAAATATAAGCAGGATTCTTCGCAATCCATTTTATTGTGGAACAATCGTTTATCGGAAACAATATGTACCAGATTTTTTGGAACAGAAGAAAATCAATAATTTTGGAGATGTTGATAAGGTAGTAGTGGAGGGTAGTCATACACCTATTATTACCAAAGAACAGTTTCAAAAGGTTCAAGAAATGTTGGACGGTAAATCAGCATCTATAAATAATAAAGGCAGGCGTGGGAAAAAAGTTTCCAAAGATGTATGGTGTAGGAAGCTGATTTGCGAATGTGGTCATACTTATAATAGAGTGGTTTGGCATTATGGAGCAGGCGGACCGCAGTATGCGTATCAATGTTATAGTCAAGTACGTTTCGGTTCTGTAAAGACCAGAGAAAAGAAGGGACTTAGTACCGAGGGTATGTGTGTTACCAAAATGGTAGCCCGTTGGAAGTTGGAAGCTATGGCTGATGTTATATTTCAGAAGTTTTGGAATGACAGAGAGGGTGTCTTGACCATTGCTAATGAAATGTTGGATAAATGCTATGACAACGAACAGGATAACGAGGCTTTACAGAGGAAACATGAGCTTGAACAGAAATTAGAGGCATGGGATAGGAAATATGATAACCTCTTGAATATGCGTATGGCTGGTGAGATTGAAAAGGATCGTTACGATGAGAAGCGGACGCAACTTCAAAAAGAGCAGGAAAAGCTCCGAGAGCAGCTAATGTTGCTTGAGAGTGAGGAAGAAATTACAGATGATATTTACAAGGATAAGCTGGAAGTGTTAAAATATGGATTAGAGCAGGACTTTAATTTCTCAACTAAGCACATTCCAGAGGAAATAATAGATGCTTTCGTAAAAGAGATAGTAGTTTGTAGGGACTGTTTTATTTGGAAATTGAATTTCTTTCCAGATGACTACAAGCTGGATGTCGAAGGCAGGAGCAACAATTATACAGTTAC
>CAQBGY010001029.1 GCA_948759685.1 uncultured Eubacterium sp. | reverse complement strand
TTCACGGGAGCCTTTGCTTTATTATCGTGGATGTGTCACGCGGAGACAGATACCATTGCGTTGAATATCAGTAGTATATGAAACATGTATAATCAGTTAAATTTTTCTTGTTTTTAGCTTTCCGAATGTGCTTTGTAAAGGCTTGAAATAGGTGTTCATTAAACGTACGATTAAAAAACGCTTTTTTGTTTCTAATGCGTTCGTTTATAGTCTCTTGCCAAAAGGTAATGAACAACCGCAGAGAATCTGTTGACAAGAGGGGCATAGTGCTTGTCAAACTTCCCATAAAATGCCCGCAAGTGATTGAACTACAGTTCTGTAATGGTAGTTCAAAGCCCCCAAGGAATACCTTTTTCTAAGTAAAATCAGCAAGAATAGAAATGGATAAAGAGACCGAAGTTTGGTTTGCCATGCGTGCCACATACCGCAGGGAGCTTGAAGCTATGCATCTTCTCGAAAAGGCAAATCTTGGCTGTTTCATTCCCATGCAATATAAGATAAGTATCCGTAGGGGCAGGAAAGTCCGTGCTTTGGTTCCCGTCATCCGTAACCTGGTTTTTGTCCACGCACGTCCTTCCGAAGTGCAGCGATTTAAGTCTCAAATTACTTATTTGCAATATATCACCGATACCCGTAGCGGTCAGAAAATAATCATTCCCGACCATGATATGCAGCGTTTCATAGCCGTCGCCGGTACCTACAATGACCATCTTCTCTATTTCCAACCCGAAGAACTGAATCTCTCCAAAGGTACGAAAGTCCGTATCACCGGTGGCGACTTCGAGGGTCAAGAAGGTGTTTTTCTAAAGGTAAAAGGTGCCCGTGACCGTCGTGTAGTTATTGCTATACAAGGTATCATCGCCGTTGCCCTGGCTACCATTCATCCGGACCTCATCGAAGTAATTGAATAATGGTTTGCACAATATCATTATGTTTGGGAACAGATGAAGCCCTTGTCCCTTTTTATAGTGGGATGGCATTGAATTTCGAAGTATTTGAGTGTTGAATTTGAAATCATAAATCTGAAATAATATGTCTTTTTTAGAAGAAGCTATTGCTCTTCAGCGTGTCGCGCACGATCTGATGTATTTGGGTACGGACGGTAGTCCTATCTATAGCGATGACTTGTCCCGTCGTAACAGCGAGGTCTATCGCTTGACCACAACTTTGTATAATTCCGGCACCTGGGGCGCCACGGTGGAGGAGCAGGCAAATGTATGCCTCGCGATGTTGAAGGGATATAGTGCCTCGTTCATTGACCATGGTGAAAAACAGCAGCATGTGCAGGAGGTATTAAAGCGCTGTTGGGATATTTTGGATATTCTTCCAGCTTCATTACTAAAGATTCGTCTGCTTACTGCTTGCTATGGTGAGGTTTTCGATGAGCCTTTGGCTGACGAGGGCCGTTCTATCATTGCTTCCTGGGATTCCGCCTCGCTCACGGCAGAACAGCAAGAAGCCATTGTGGAGTTCTATAATGTGATGGACAACCCTTATCCGTGGGAGGAAGTGGAATAAAAATGTATAAATAGGATTTCTCTTTGAAGAAAAAACGTATATTTGCATATAGCTTCTAAAAAAGAGAAATAAGATGGAACAGATGCGTAAACTGCCGATTGGTATACAGACTTTTGAAAAGCTGCGTGAAGAAAATTATCTTTATGTAGACAAAACAGCAATGGTCTATAAGATAGCATCCAATTCCACTCCCTATTTTTTGAGCCGTCCTCGCCGTTTCGGTAAGAGTTTGCTTATATCTACCTTCGAAGCTTACTTTCAAGGACGTAAAGATTTGTTTCACGGACTTGCCATCGAAAAACTGGAAACCCAATGGGAGGAATATCCTGTATTACATCTGGACTTAAATGCCCGTAAATATGAAATAGCCGGAGATTTGGTAGCCATGCTTAATCAATATCTGGAAAAGTGGGAATTGAAGAAACTGTTTAAAAATTACACAATAATTTTGTTAAGCATGATTTTGCAGAAAG
>CAQBGY010001028.1 GCA_948759685.1 uncultured Eubacterium sp. | reverse complement strand
CGCCCACAAAGTTCTATTCTTTGTGGAATAGTGTTTGTATGCGAACGTGTCGCACATGGTGATAGGTAAGCCTACAGTTTCTAACGTTTCCGGCTTTTCCCCCACCCCGCACCGTGCATGACGGCTTTCCCGTCACACGGCGCTCCATCAACAACAATTCGCACACGTTATCACAAGTTATTACCATGAACATTTTTTTAAGTGGTCTGCACCTGTTTCTGCCGAAACCGATTAGGCAGAAACAGGCGGATTTCCCGCTTCTTTGCGGAGTTTATTGAGTTTTGCAAGTTGGCGTTTGTTGAGGCTCAATTCAGATAGATGTTTTGCTATGGTCGATTCAGATGTAGCGTGGATTAAAATATGTACGCTTTCCCGGACAATAATCAGATTTTGGTAGTTATCCCTGCCACCCCTGTTCTTCGGTAACTTATGGTGGCAATGAATATCTCCCAAAGATTCAAACACTTGACCAGTAACCGCACACTTTCCATATTGCGCACAAAAGAGCGATAGACGGTTATCCGCATACGCGGCACTTTGCTCGTGGACTTCCTGCCGCAAAAGTGCCCTGAGCATCTTGGTATCAAAACCAAGGTTTTCATGGATTTCCGCTCTGCCTTCCGGCGTGTATTTCTGAATAGACCTTTTCTTGCACATTGGGGCCTTAGTACGAACATAGCTGATGGGAGCAACAGGAAGATTTTTGATGTAACGCATCAATTTAGAGGAACTATAGCGGTCTACGACAGCACCACCAATATTATCTTTTGGCTCCTTCTTCAGCCTGTCGCCCAGACGCTTCATAGTCCGGGTGACCTCGTAGCCAATGTCACGGAAATCAAGACTGACCCCTGTTGCCATCTGGTAGTAATTGTGTTCACCCATGACGAAAGCATTATAATTCAAAATCGCTCTTGCCTCCGTCATGCCCTTTGGCGGACGGGCTATATTCTTGATTTTCTGTTTGGCCTCGGTTTTAATCCTCTTGACGGCTTTTTCGCTAACGCGCGATTGAACCACCAGCTTGTTCTTTTTCTTCGTGAGCCTCATTTTGATACCAAGAAACTCGGAGTAATGCTTATTGAGATTTACCACCCGTGTCTTTTCCGGGGATACGTCCAGCCTCAGCCGTTCTTTCAGCCATTTGGTGACCGCAATCAGCGTCCGCTCTGCGCTGTCCTTATTCTGACAGAATATACGAAAATCATCAGCATATCGAACAATGTGCATTTCTTTCAAGCGGGTTGTACGCATAGCGCGGTATCCATGACTTTTGTCGAATACGGTGTTGCCGCCTAACTGCCTGTTTCTGCCCCGCGCCACAGCCACCGGGTTATCTGCCCATTGGCTTTCTACCCACCAATCCAGTTCGTTCAGCACGATATTTGCCAACAGAGGCGAGATAATACCGCCCTGAGGCGTACCCTTAACGGGGGCCACCGTTGTGCCGTTCTCTAACTGGATGGGGGCTTTTAATATGCGCTTGACAATGTAAATCAGCCGTTTGTCCCGGATTCCCAGCGCCCACATCTGCTTAATCAGTTTCGAGTGGTCTACGTTATCGAAAAATCCCTTGATGTCAAACTCGACAACATAGTGCAAATGAGATTGCTGCATATGCCGGTAGGACGCGGCTATGGCCTGTTCGCAGTCTCGATTGGGTCGGAACCCGTAACTATTCTCGCTAAACTTTGCCTCACAGATTGGCTCCAGAACTTGCAGGATACATTGCTGTATCAGCCTGTCCCAGATACAGGGAATACCCAGCGGGCGGGTCTTGCTTGGGTCGCTTTGCTTCGGAATTTCTTTTCTCCGTACAGCCCGTGGGCTGTAATTCTTGGTAATGTTTCGTACCTTCTGAACCAACGTTTCCGGGCTGCATTTCTCAATAGCCCGAATTGTCAGCCCATCCGTGCCGGGTGTCACGCTTCCGCCATTGCCCTTGATGTTCCGATAGGCAAGTAAGATGTTGTCTTTACTGAATATCAAAC
>CAQBGY010001027.1 GCA_948759685.1 uncultured Eubacterium sp. | reverse complement strand
TATACAATAATTTGTAACAATGAAACACAGTGAAACAGTAGCTGTTGCCATTGACAAAATATGGAAAAACTACGACAAAGAACAAATGTGGGAAGGGTATGAACTTCTGCGTCAGGCAGCGGAAAAGGGAGATGCAGATGCTTGCTGCTATCTTGGACGGTGCCATTTGGGGGAAGAATTTGTCTGGTGCGGGGCGGAATTTCCCGTAGATGAGGAACTGGCGTCCCGGTTGATAAAGGAAAGTGTGCGTCTGGGTAGTGCCGATGGGGTATTGTGTGCCTTGCGTACCGGTAATTTGTCTCCCGCAGTTCGGAAAACGATGCCTTTCGCTTCGCTTGAGGAAGCTTTTATGACGGTGCAGCAGCAGGCGCAGGAGGGAGATGCCTTTAGTCAGTATATGGTGGGAAACGTCCTGTTCTATGGCGATTATCTCGTTATTCGTGGCGATGAAGAAAGCCGCAAGTATAATTCTGAAGATGAATATTACGCTTTTGCTTATCCCATAGCGACACAATACTATGAAAACTCGTTCGATAATGGTCTGCCGGCTGCATTCGGCAATTATCGTACGATTTATGAGTCCGGACTGGCGGATATTGATGAAAGATTGCTACGGATTGTGAACGAAAAGATATTTTAGTTCAAAGGGTTTGGATACTATTTTAAAGTTTCTGTATAATGGTGTAGTGTTTACAACACAAAAGCAACTATCTCGGGTGACAAAATGATATCTTTTATTTTTTTTCCTTTGAAAAAATGTCATAAACTTATATTTGAAGGCTAATTTAGTTAATCTGTGTCTTTATTGTTTTTTGTGTCATTATTATGCCCCATACAGATATGACAAAGGGAGCGGTTAAGGTAGTGATACCCAAACTCATTCCTAGAATCTGCAATACGGTGGACAGTAAGACAGAACACCCTGCCCATATGCTACTTTCTCTGGTCGACCCTCCTAAAGCTATGGCACATAATACACCATTATAGCCCATTAATCCGGCATTTAAGTTTGTAGCATCCACTTCAAGTAAAATGGCTAGGGGAATAGGAAGAAGTGCTCCCAAGATAGTATAGAGACTTGCCTTTCGAGAATTAATTAAAATGCCTATAAAGAAGAATAATCCGGATAGAACTGTATCTCCCTGAAACATGACTTGACCTATACCTAAGCAGAAGGTCTGGAAATAATTAATATTCTGTGTGGAATCAATAACCGTATCAGAAACCAATAGTAAATTTGGGAAAAGCCAGCTGCAAACTCCCAACATTCCCCATACGACAAGAATGAAAGGAGTGGTGAAGCTAGGGAGCAGGCGTTGCCGATTGAAAAAATAAGCAATCCATGTGGAAAGGGCGGAAGTGATAATCAACATGATTAAACTTCCTACCGATAATTGTAGAAATACGCCCACTGCTATACCTACTAAAGTTCCATTAAATCCATATAGTCCATTCTTAATATCATCATGCTTATATCCCGAAAAATAGGCTGTTAGTGTACTTATTATATTACCGCAGACTGCTAGTATTCCCATTTGCCATGAGTTTAGAAATATTCCGACTAGCATTAATAATCCGGAGAACGCATTATTCTGGAACATCACTTGCCCTATTCCACGTCCCAAAATGAGAAATAAATTGTGTATAAAGACCATTTGTATAAAACATTGACTGATAAAGTGATGACAAAAGTACAATCTTCTATTGAAAATAGCAAGATTAAGAGATGTGTAATAAAAGATTGTGAACTGAAAAATCCGCAGACTCTTATTTTCTTAAAATCAATATTTTAGCGTACCTCAATCTTTTAGGGAGGACGAATTGGGCACTTTTTTCAAAGAACATTTGGTTTCTCTTGCCGGGATTGTGTCTGCCTTTATCTTCGGTTCTATGATACAGCTTTATTTTGAAATACGCAAATCGCTGAAAGTAAATATTCTACGATTAGTGCAAGGTGCAAGCTATATATAGATATATACTTGCACCTTGCA
>CAQBGY010001026.1 GCA_948759685.1 uncultured Eubacterium sp. | reverse complement strand
GCAGACTGGCACCTCGGAACATTCCGAAGTCCAGTCAAAGACGGAGTAAATCTCCGAACAGAGGACACAAAGCGCTGTCTTGATGAATTGGTAAGGGTGGCAAAGGAGGAGCGACCGGACTATTCTCTTATCTCTGGTGATGTGTTCCATGTCGGTCGCCTATGGTCTGATAGATGTTGTGAGGAAATTATCACAGCTATCCATTATATCAGAGAGCTGGCAGCAGTATCAAAGCAGGTAGTTGTCATGCGTGGCACTCCAAACCATGACGGAGAAGGACAGTTCAAAGTTCTCTCTGAAATGTTTACAGACTGCCAAAATGTGCATGTTGTGATTACTCCGCAGGTAATTTCCTTTGATGATGTGGATATTGCGGTACTGCCGGGATTTGACAGGGGGACATACAGAGCAAAGTTCCCGGGGCTTTCCAGTGATGAAGAAAACGAAGTGTTTACAAAGGAACTTTCCAATATTGTCCTAGGCATGAAAGCGCAGTGCGATCCGGCAAAGAAAAGCATCCTCATGGCACATTATACCGTTCCGGGATGCAACACGGAGAGCGGACAGACAATGATGCTGACACAGTTTGAGCCGATTATTCCGCAGGAGGCATTGATGGCGGCGGGGTATGACTTGGTAGCTCTGGGGCATATCCACAGACCGCAGAGGATATTGTCGCAGGACTGGTACTATTCCGGTGCGATAAATGCCATGAATTTTAATGACGAAGGGCAGGAAAGAGGGTTCTGGATACATACGGATATGCCATTTGATGGATGGGACAGCAGGTTTTATAAGACGCCGATCAGGGAGTTTATTACAGTTAACTTTACGGATACTGACATTACAGCAATCAACCTTGGGCATATTGACGAGGTGGCATTCAATTACTGGAGATATAACGGGGCGGTGCAGGATAAGATCGTCCGCATCCACTACAGTTGTTCCGGGGAAAATGCAAAAGCCTATAAGATGAATGAGGCACTGGTAGAAAGAACATTGCTTGAGGATGGAGCGTTCATGCTATGGGAAAACCTTCCGGACCAGATTGACGAATTTGCCAACCGGACAGAGCTTGCCAAAACGACAGATCCGGAAGAGAATCTTATAAAATATCTGGAAGAAAAACAGGTAGAGCCGGAAAAGGTGCAGGAGCTGGTTCTGAAAGCAAGGCCCATTATCGCAGCGGCAGAGGCGAGCATGACTGCATCTGTAGGTACCGGCGCATTTGAGCCGGTTGAGATTGCGGTTAAGAATTACCGCAATTATGAAGAAGAAACGTTCAATTTTGAGGATATTACATTCTGCACTATCAATGGGCAGAATGGAGCCGGAAAAAGCAGCCTGTTTATGGATGCCATTATTGATTGTCTTTTTGAGGAACCGAGGGAGGGGATGATTAAAGACGATACCGGAAAAGCCCACTGGATCAGGAATGATGAAAAAGCTAGGAAAGGAATCATTATCTTTACATTCCGCATAGGTGAGAAGAAATACCGGGTAACAAGGACAAGGGCACGTTCCGGGAGAGGCACTTTGAATATTGCCGAATTTGTGGATGGAGACTGGAAAGACCGTTCAAAAGAGAAGGCTAATGATACACAGCAGGAAATATTGAATATTCTCGGCATGGATAGTTTCACATTCAAGAGCTGTGCTTTGATTATGCAGGATCAATACGGCTTATTCTTGCAGGCAAAGCCGGAGGAACGTGTGGAAGTGCTTGGCACGCTTCTTGGATTAGAGGTGTACCAAATCATGGAGAAAATCGTGGTTGATAAGGCAAAAGTAAGTGGTACAAAAGCCAGGGAATTGAAGAAGGAGATTGAGGTCCATAATAGAACGATTGCTGAATTGGGAAAGCCTGATGAAGAACTCGAAGTGTGCAGGACGGAGCTGGCAGGATATGAGAGTAGCCTGCAGTCGAAGATTGCAGAGAGGGATCAGCAGAAGATTTTTCTTGTAAACAAACAGGAAGCCGCAGAAAGGAGGG
>CAQBGY010001025.1 GCA_948759685.1 uncultured Eubacterium sp. | reverse complement strand
ATGGGTCCGTGACTGGAGTTCAGACGTGTGCTCTTCCGATCTCTGCCACGCTATGACTTCACGATTATAGCACGTGGCGAGTCCATGGAACCGCAATATATGTCCGGCGATGAACTTGCTTGTTTATTCATTAAAGAATCATCGTTCATACAATGGGGGCGTACTCATGTTCTCGACACAGCGCAAGGTATAGTCGTAAAACGCATCTATGATCACGGCACATCCATCACGTGCAAATCCAACAACCCCGACTATCCTGATTTTGACATCCCCAAAGAAGACATCTACCGCATAGCCCTCGTGGTCGGTTACTTACGAATTGAATAAATATTTTGATAATGAATAATATTACCAAGATTATTTGCTATCTATTTTTCACCCTTTCAATATCATGCGCCCCCTCAAAAGAAGAAAAAGCGCAGAATTTAATTCGCGCTTCACTAAATCAGATGCTACCAAATATTGAAAGTTATGAAGCAATTGAATTCGGAGAATTTGAGCCGGCAAAAATTTGTTTTCAAGAAACAGATGAAGCTTTCACTCTATTAAATGAACTTCAAGAGATTAGTGATAATATGGAGCAGGAAATAGACAATGCTAAGTGTTCCTACAACCCTGTTATTGCTGAAAAGCATTTGGAAACGTTTAAAAATCTTGATATACAATTTAAAGCACTATCCGATTCTATAAACAAGAGATCTGAAGCATTTCATTATGATACGACCATGGTATCTATATTTCACAAATTTAGATATTATGATGATAAAAGAAAATGTTATCAAATAATACCTATGACATTTTATTTTGATAAAAACATAACAAAAATCAAGGGTGTAAAATATTTATACAACGATGATAGCGGACCTGAAATATACTCCGAAATGCCATAATTTATATGTTCAAACATATCCATTCGACACAGATGCACGGCCTCATAATACCCTATTTACACGGCACGCACATGTTGTTTCGGTTATTCGAGGGCATAGACAGTAATAATACGCTAAAACACAAAGCATTACGCCATAAAATCAAATCAAAAAGTGGCGGGTATTTTCCTACTTGTATATTACCATATTTTTAGGTTATAATAAATTTTGGAGTCGCTATCATATAAAATATTAACCTAAAAAAAATCGGAAATGTAACCCTAAATGTAACCCTAAATTTTATTTTGGTGTAACCCTAAACCGTAACCCTAAATGTAACCCTAAACAATATAAGCACAAAAAAGGGAGCGAAAACCGCTCCCTTCAGCATAAAAATGAATAACGCACGAAAACAATTTTAACAGCGTTATTTTATCGTTAAAATATCATCCGGATCTACTGCCACTGATGAGCGTAGATTGCTTAATTATAGCCCTTTTAGTTATAACAGAGCCATTGCCTGACAGCCCGGCATGAAGCAAATAGCTTTTGGTCGCGCCAATCTGATCCGCTGTCAGCACGGAATAGACAGCAGATATACTGGAGAAGTACCAATCCCGCTGCTTTGTCCCTTCAATCGGACATATCAAATGCACATGTATAACCTTGCTCATGTCATCCACAAATATAGCTAAAATATTCCATATAATCACTATTTGGAATATTTTGAGCAAAATTCATTCTATTCCGAAGCATAAATAACCACCTGTAAACCATAGTCCCCATCACTACTGGGAATATGGAGTTCTCAACATCATAAGGCGGCACAAGGCTATAAAAACCGCCATTATTGCCCTATATTACGCAATCTGAGTAGTCAATGTAAAGAATTGAGTCCACTTTCAGGCAAAATCACCCATTATTGTAAAGCAGATGTAAGAACCGTGTAAAAGAAAAACCGCTTGGAATTTTCACGCCATTTTCAATTCCCTCCCACAACTCATTGACCCGCAAAGCGTTTAATTACACTTTCCCGACCAACAAATAAATCGCTTCGTTTTACGCCCCATAAATACAGACAATAGCCCCGGCGATAACGCCGAAAAGACGAATCGAAAGAAGCTGC
>CAQBGY010001024.1 GCA_948759685.1 uncultured Eubacterium sp. | reverse complement strand
CCACGCCCGTGTATAACTTCACCCGAAAGAGTATATAAAGGAGAACTATCTAAAGTCTGGCTCATAATAATTCCTCATATAATTTCATTCATGGATAATATCAGCAAAACGCAAGTAACGATTATAATGCCCGAAAGTATCCATAAGCCAATTGGCTTTTTATTCTGCAATGTGTCATTTTGAGAAACTGATAAATATCCTGTTTTTCGTAATGCTGTTGTTACAGGTTTGTAAAGCATAAATGTAAATGCTGCGTTTAGTCCACCTTTAATTAAATTGAACGGGAGAAAAGCGGGCAATAACAATTTTACAATTGCTTCACGGGGGTATCCCATATAAATCGGAGCTATCAAGTAATTCCATACAAGCATAACAGATGCCATTGAGATAATTCCTGCCAATAAGCCTATAACAGCTCCAGATAAGGTACGCTTCTTTTTATAAATAAAAGCTGCCACACATGAAAAAGCACATGTCGATATTATGTTCATAATACATCCCCAAATACCCGTACTGCTGGTTGTAACCATTTGAATTAGTGATACGACAACAGATATAATGCAGGCTGTTAGTGGTCCATACATTAAGCCACCTAAAGTTATAATTATGTCTTTAGGGTCGTACTTCAAAAATAGAACAACAGGAACTCGCCCAATCATTGCCATAATGTAAGCCATTGCAACAAGCATCGCTATTGCAGTCATTCTTTTTGTTTTACTTTCCATAAGTAAATTCCTCCGTATAATAAAATTAGCATCTGAAAAAAGTATCTTTCAGATGCTAAAAAGTCAAAGGAATATAATATGTTCGCCGATTAACGACATAACACATAAAATCTATCTTCTTCTATCCAGACTATACTGTTGGTCTTGGAATTTCACCAAGTCCTGACTTGAACTTTGCCAAGTCCTGCGTTTTCACGCTCGCGGACTATACCGCCAATCGGGAATTTCACCCTGCCCTGAAGATACAATTATTCAGTTGTCAGATAAATTATAGATTGCTGTTTGTGACTTTTCAAGATAATCCGTACATTTCGGAAACTTTTCGGAAGTGCCTGCTTTTACACAAACAGTCGTTTCGGTTATAGCTTTTCGTAATGAACTAACTCATCCAAAGAAATACGCTGTGTAGCATGACGCTCTGGGTCAGCAGGATTTTCATTTGAATAACCAATCGCCAAAATGTTAATAGGCTCAAGGGTATCTGGCAGTTGAAATTCCTTTTTGATGACATCGGGCTTGAAGTAGCAAATCCATACAGAGCCCAATCCCAACTCGGTTGCTTCCATCATCATGTGGTCTGTAAGAATTGACGCATCTATATCAACAGTCTGCTTTCTGTCGAATGGACGAGTCCATGCTTGAGTATGTTCGGAACAAACAATGATTGCCAGAGGTGCTCCATAAAGGTTTGCAGCTTTTCCGATTTTGTTTAATCCCTCATCCTCTTGCACAACAATAAGACGGACAGGCTGCAAATTGGCTGCGGTAGGTGCAACATGAGCAGCAAACAAAATCTTTTCTAACTTTTCCTGCTCTACCTTTTGACTTTTGTAATCACGGACGGAATACCGTGATTTAGCAATTTCTAAGAAGTTCATAAGTTTTCCTCCTGTTACTAAGCTTGATTTTTGGGTGTCCCCGTACTATAATTATATATGAAACAAATCAAAAAGCAAGAATGCACTTTTTAGGTATATACTATCCAAAAAGTAAGTTAGGAGAAAATCTATGAGTATAAAGTGTAAAAGTGGTTATAACTGTCCTGTAGAAGCTACTATTGATTTGATAGGAGGAAAGTACAAATCGGTTATTTTGTGGCATCTTATGGGGAAAACCTTACGCTATAGTGAGCTGCACAAATTAGTCCCAAACGCAACTGATAAAATGTTAGCACAACAGTTGAGAGAACTTGAAAACGATGGACTGATTAACAGAAAAGTCTATCCTGTTGTCCCAGATCGGAAGAGCACACGTCTGAACTCCAGTCACGGACCC
>CAQBGY010001023.1 GCA_948759685.1 uncultured Eubacterium sp. | reverse complement strand
GTATGTGATGCCACGCCGTACTCCGGCAGCGTCCGTATAGTTCCCCGATTTCCTGCTGTGTGTAACGTCCAAAAAAGTATAGGTAGATGATTTCCCTCTTTTTCTCCGGCAGAGAGGACAGAGCTTCGGCAAGATTTCCATTTGTGAGGATAACCCTCTGACCACATATCGTAACAGGGTATTGCTTGTAAGGGTCTATGAAATATGTGTCTGACGTACAAAATGGATAAAACTTTTCTTCTGTGAGGTATTCAAAAGATATTTCCCTTTGCCGCCGCTTGTCCCTGTCACGCCATGCGTTGATTGCTGCATAGTGTATAACAATTCTGCAAAAAGCGTTAAATGTGTATTCGATATGTTCTTTGTATGCTTCCGAAGAAGTCACTGGCAATTCCCCCTTTCCACCACAATAGGAACTGTTATTCAAGCTATAAAAGATAACAAGTCGGCAGGTCTTTCCAAAAAATAATCTGCCCGTATGTGCTTATTATGGCTACCCCATACTGCCAAAGCAAAATCAATTCCAGCATTTTCTGCACTTATACTGTCATATTTGCTATCTCCGATATAAAGCACTTTCCTATGTTCTGTTTTTGATAATTCCACATATTTCAAAAGCGGTGCGGCATTTGGTTTATGTTCCTGTGTATCGTCCGCACATATGATTGTTTTAAAATAATGGCTGATACCAAACTGGCAAAAATCATGTGTAAATTCTTCCCTTGTCTTTGAGGTGACAATTCCCATTTTATAATCCAGACTTAGAAGATTTTTCAATAGTCCGGTTATTCCGTCAAATACTTTAATAGTATCTGCATATTTACACATATTTTTATCCCATAATTCTGTCGCATAGGAAATGTCTTTTATCTCAAGTTTTTTCAAAGCGTCTATCCCGGTAATCCCTAACGCAAATTTTAGTTCAGAGCATGGTATCTCTCTCCCCGACAATGCCCTTATGGTTTCCTGTAAGGAATGTAAGACAGCATATTCCGTATCAATCAGAGTACCGTCAATGTCAAAAACGATATGCTTATATTTCATGTAGCCGCCTTTCTTTGTCTGTATCAAAATGACGTATCACCCTGCATGGATTCCCTACTGCAACACAATTAGCCGGGATAGGGCGGTTTACAACACTTCCAGCCCCTATTACGCTGTTTTCTCCTATGGTGACTCCTGGCAGAAGAATACAGCCGCCGCCAATCCAGACATTATTTTCTATCTCTATCGGACGTGCATAGGTTCTAAAAAATGTTGTCTGGCGTTCCCTCCAATCCGGCACAAGCCTTTCCATTGGCAAAACAGGGTGCGAAGATGTATAAATCTGCACATTTGAAGCAATCAAAACCCTGTCACCAATTCGGATAGTTTTGTTATCCACAAAGGTACAATTCATATTGATTATCACATCATTTCCCAAAAAAATATTTTTTCCATAATCACAATGAAAAGGTGTGTCGATTGCCACATTTTCCCCAATTCCCCCCAACAGCTTCCGAAGAATGGAAGTGCGTTTTTCCATATCTCCATAATCAGAGAAATAATATTCCCGTGTTAATTCCCTTGTGCAGGCAATCTGCTTTAATGTATCGCTGTCCGCAGTTTCTAAAAAATCGCTTGCTTCGTAATACACAATATCCCTCCCTAACGAAAACTGTTTTCCACAACGCCCGGAAGCAGAGTATAAACAGAGCAGCCAATCTGTTCTTCAAACAGTTCTTTAATCTCTAAAATTTTTTTCCACCTGTCTATTGTCGCCGGGTGGATGCCGTACCGTATTGTCACATCTACGAATCTCTTTTCCAAAAGGCAGAACCCCGTAGGCATAGCCAATGCGTCACATAGCTGTACCAGACGGTCATAATCATCATATACCGCATTTGCAACAAAATCTTTCATAAACAGGTAATCCTCATCACTGACATCAAACTCTCCGATAGAAGTATCAATATCCTGTATCATAAATGCGTGGGATATACATATCTGTGCAGCTTTTCCCCA
>CAQBGY010001022.1 GCA_948759685.1 uncultured Eubacterium sp. | reverse complement strand
TAATCAGAGAAATAGCCAAGTCAAGATGCGTCAGTTATTTTTCTACAGTTCCTTAGTTGATTATGCAAGAGAAAATTCTACTACTGGAAAATTTACAACAATCGGAGGCGTTTCAGCCAAAGGAAAAGAACCATTTTATGAGAAAATAGGGTTTGAGGTTATCTCAAATGGGATTAGAAAGATGATAGAAATTAAATAAACAAAAAGAGTAGGATAACTAAGTGATATTTACCACAAGATTTTCTTGTGTTTATATAGATATTTTCATGTAAAGGAGATGATGTGATATGAAAAATAATGATAGTTGTATCAAAACACGGAGGGTGACTATAATGTAGCTCTCCGTAGACAATAAGGAGAGATTGATGAATATTTTAAATTTTGAAAAAAAGCACGTGAAAGAAGCAACGGAGATTGCCCTTGCAAATTATAATGATGAGCGGCAATATGTAAAAGAATTACCACAAGTGTGTGATGTTCCTGACTTATACGGTTTTGCCGAAAATGGCTTGGGTGTTGCTGCGTTTGAAAATGAAAAGATGATAGGGTTCTTGTGCTGTTGTGAACCTTTTGACAATGCGTTTCGTGCCACCGATGTGAGAGGGATTTTTTCGCCTATGGGTGCAAATGCAGCCGTTTCTAAAAACCGCCCCCATATTTATGCAGCTATGGAACTGTTAATAAATAACTACTTACAAAATATACCAAGTTGTGCTATACTATCTTCCAATATAAGCAATTGTATTGGAGGAAAAAATGGCTATACATGTTGATATTTCAAAACTTGACGAATTGATATTACTGATAAATAATTCTGTAGATGAAAAACAAAAACGTATCCTTCTTGGTAAGGCAACCGAAGTATATGGAAGAGGCGGGGCAACTCATGTCAAAGAATTGACAGGAGCTGCATTCTCTACTCTGCACTCTGGAAATATCGAAGCAAACAACTGTGATGAAATTGTGTCCGGAGGGCGAATCCGTAGAGAAGGAGCGGGACGCAAACCTTTTGTAGAACATCATCCAGAAGTTATTGACGCTATTGAAAAGATTATTGATGGTCAGACGTATGGTGATCCTTCCAAAGTAATCCATTGGATTCCACAAAGCATGAGTCTGCGAAAAATAGAAGCTGTCCTGTCTGATGAATATGGGATACAGATTAGCTATGTAAAAATATCCCAGCTGCTTACAGATATGGGATACAGCAAGCAGGTAAACCAGAAAATGCTGCAGGTCGGTGAACCGAGTCCTGACCGTGATGAACAGTTTGGGATCATTAATGATCTGGCGAAACAGTATCTTGAGACCGGCGATCCGGTAATCTCCGTTGATACAAAGAAGAAAGAAAACATTGGCAATTTTAAGAACAACGGAGCAGAATACCGAAAGTCCAAGGATCCGCGCAAGGTACTGGATCATGACTTTCCTTTTGCTGAACTGGGCAAAGTCAGCCCATATGGGGTTTATGTGTTAAACAGTAACACTGGTTTTATTAATCTTGGAACAAACCATGATACATCAGAGTTTGCTGTTACCAGCATCGCAGCATGGTGGGACATTTGTGGGAAAAATACATTTCCTGAATCTAAAAGGATCTACATAACATGTGATGGCGGTGGCAGTAATTCTTCCCGCAGCCGGGCATGGAAATGCGAATTACAGGAGTTTGCAGATTACACCGGACTTGAAGTCATGATATCACACTATCCTCCAGGAGCATCAAAATGGAACAAGATAGAACACAGAATGTTCTGCTACATTTCCAAAAACTGGCAGGGTCAGCCGCTTATTGATATTGAAACTGTTGTTAGTCTGATATCCGGAACAACTACTCAAAATGGTCTAAAAATCGATTGTATTGTAGACAACAATATTTATGAGACTGGACGAAAAATATCTGATGAGGAACTTGCCCAAGTCAATCTTTTTCCGTATGAACAGCTGGGAAAATGGAATTATAAAATCAAACCCAATTGTAAGGATTAATTTATTAACAGTTCCTA
>CAQBGY010001021.1 GCA_948759685.1 uncultured Eubacterium sp. | reverse complement strand
TGGGTACACCAGTTTTGAAACCATATAAACAAGAGATAAAATAGCATCAAAAAGATACGATTTTGAAAGAAAAAGCAACGAAAAACAGGACTTGCAACGAACTGGAAAAAGAGTTCGAGTAGTAAACAGAAAGCCGGGAAGCCGCATAAACAGCGGATTTTCCGGCTTTTGATGTGGGGCGTGATACCTTTTTGATACCTATATAGCTAAAACTGAGAATTTACTTTTGAGAGTAAATCTTTGAAAGCAGTTGTTTTATGTACTTTACTTAAAGGTTCAGAACATGTAGCAAGATAATTTAATGCGTCTACAATAAAAACATTTTTACAATGAGAACCATGAGCAGCACATAATTTTTTAAATCTCCGATTAGCTTTAGCGGTATCAAGATCCATGAGTAAAATGGGATCATCCATTAAGTTGAGCAAACATACAAGCGCCTTGTTGTCAAAATTCTTGATAAATTCTTTATAATATGGCAAAGCTCCTTCATCAACACCTTCTCTATATCCATTACCATTTCCAGAATAACAAATAACAATTGTTTTTACCCAATCGGACAATATGCTTTGAGGTATATTTCCAGATATGGGTAAAAGTGTTTTTAATTGCCGTGCCCAAGGTTCTTCATTATAAAAATTATTGATGCTATTGTGGGTGGTCATTAAGTTGGCTAAAGAATCTCGAATTTCTTGAGCAATGCTATCTTCATCTTTGTATGATAAACCGTCAACAACAAGAAGAAAATCATTGGCTTTACCTTTTCGTGTAACATCTCCATTTTTCCTAAAATAGCCAAATTTTTCTCCAATGGAATGTTTTTTTGGCTCGCTACTGAGATTCCAAACATACCTTGCGATTCCCTCAATATTAGAAGAAACATTTGTGTTAATATTGGAATCTGTATACATACCAAAAATAGTTGAAAGAAAATCTTCAATCATAACTTTGGGAAGTTCTGCAATGCTTTCTCCAATATATTTAAAGTCTGATTCGGGTATAACACTGGTGCGCATATTGTAAAGTAACTGTTTCAATTTAACAGCTTCTTCGTTTGGAGTAGCATTGATTGCATATTTTATACAATTATTTAACCAACTTAATAAATCAAATGCACTGATTTCGCTATCATTAGGATGTGCTGCACTGGAATGGTTTCTCATATAGTTTATAAATTTGAATACTTCAAAAACGTGATCGGTTATTAGCCCCATTCTATTGCATGCATGAAGTAAATCAAAATCAGAAATTTGAGAAAGGTCATCTTCAGTTCGTAAATTTTTGTAACGGTTATTTAATTCGGAACTAACTTTTAAAAAATAGTCTAAGTCAAAATTAACAATCATTTTTCTTAAACTTTTTATTGTTTCGTTCCAAAGATAGGTAACAGCTCCGTCAAATAACCCTGCGGCAACAGAGGAAAGAAAACGAGTTAGATAGGTGGCGAATTGTCTGTTTTCAACTGATATTTTTTGTATTTCTGATTCAATGGAATTAATAACAATTTGTCGTTCCTCGATAGGTGCTAAGATGCCTTCGACAGGTAAGCCTAAATTAACAAGGTAGTTAGTAAAAGGTTCATTAAAATCGCTTATAGAAGATTGAATCTCATTTTTTATTGTCGTTAAATCATTCATTATACTATATCCTTTCTTTTATGGTATTGTGGTATTTATGTTCTTCTCCATTGGTAACTGCATTTTTTGTCATCTTTTCCATTATAATCAACTTTACTACTCGTAGCAGGCCAGTTGATTTTCCATTCGAAATACTCGTCCTCTGAAATCTCTCCGCTTTTTAACTGCTCTTTCCGCAGACACCACTCCCGCATGAAATCATTGACTAATCCATACTCTAGCCACATACCCACCGGGGCATGTGCAGGCCAGTCGTCATTGTCATAGTAACGCACTGATTTATCATCAGAAGCGTTGCACTTGCCGGGATTGCGTACAAGCTGAAATAAATGGATCGTGCTACGGTCATCTTCATCAAGCCAAAGGAATG
>CAQBGY010001020.1 GCA_948759685.1 uncultured Eubacterium sp. | reverse complement strand
AGTACATTGCTGTCAAACAACTCTATGCAAAGGTAACATATATTTTCGACAAACGAAATGCAATCAGTATTTTATTGCCGTTTCCCTTCCAATTTTCCTAATCGCATTACTATCGAGGTTTGACTTCTGCCCATTTTCTCGGCTATGTATTTTATACTTTTCCCTTCATGATAAAGGGTAAGCAGAAAATTATCCGCACTGCGTGTCCACTTTTTGTTGGCGTTTGGATGCTTGGCATAACTTTCTTCCGTGATTTTTTCCGGATGCAAGAATTCGTCTACGAAAACGGAAGGAAAGCGTCTGTCATACAGTATATAGGTCTTTACTTTAGCTCTGGTAATGGCTACATAAAACAGCCTGCGTTCTTCTCCGTATGGATATTGGTCGCTTTTTGTCAAGACATAATTAAGCACAGGGTCATCGCTTACAAGTGAGGGAAACCCGTATGTGTCCTTGTTGCATTGAAGAATTATCACATAGTCTGCTTCAAGTCCTTTGGATTTATGAACGGTCAGAAACTCTATTTTCCTGTCTCCGATGATATAGAAAAAGCGATTACCCTCTTTCACGGATTTATACATGAACGACAGGTAATAATCGTCAAAGGAATATCTCCATAACAAAAAGACTGATTTGTCTAATGGAATTGACGCGACCAATTGTCCGATAACATTGCAATAATCTCGTCTTTCATAATCGCAAAACTGTAATTCTGTTTTAACTTGTGGGTTAAAAGGATGGATGTTCTTTTTAATTTGGGCTTCGTTGCGTTGGATAAATTGCGAGGACAGGCTGACTAAAGGCTCTCCAAACCGATATGTTGTTTCAATCTTATTGATTTCTGTCTGGCCGAAGTAATCTGAAAACTGATTGAAAAGTGCCATGTCGCTCCCCGAAAAACGATAGATGGACTGCCAGTCATCGCCCACACAATACAACTTGGCGGGTGGATTTCCCTCTCGCAATACTTTTAAGAAGTTGTAACGGTCAACTGATATGTCTTGAAACTCATCCACAATGATATAATCATACTTCACAGGATGGGAGGAACGACAAATGTCGGTAGCTTGCAGAATTGCATCCGTAAAATCTATTTGGTTGATGTTCGCCAATTCTTCAATATACCGTTTATAAACGGGCTGAAAGATGTTTTTGATAATGAACGTACTGCGTTCGTCCCCTGCGTTTTTAGTTTGCCTTAATACTTCATCTACAGATTTGCAACTTGACTTTATCAATGTCACAAAAGTCACGACAAGGCGGATAAAAGCCTTCTCATGCTTGCTGTTCGGGGGAAGAACCATATCGTATAATTCTGCATCTGTTTTCTCTTGGATGGAAACATCAGCCTTTTCCAATAAGGTTTTCAACTTCTCCCGAATATCGGAATAATGAAAGTCTGCACTTGAAGTTGTCAACAGCTTAGTGCCGAATTTCTCATGTGCCGCTTTTTTCCATGTTATGCCATCGTTGTACTTTTGGTTTGCTTCTTCATAGGTAATGCCTCTGTCTTTGGCAAACCATATAGGAACAAGCCCATGCTCGTCCACTCCAAAATGCTCTAAATATATTCGCTTTGTTTCTCCACCTTGTTCAAAATAAATGGAAAAATCCGGTTTGTATTGAGAGTGCATCTCGTCTACCAATGGATGCTCGTATGGCTCTTCATATCTGAATTTTACGCTAAGGGAAGATAGCGCAAAGCATATTTTCTGCTCTTGTTCACTCCGTACATAAACAGTTTTTCCATCCATATCGGGAAACGTTGCTTTCAAACGCACCTCTTTTTGCTCTGAAAGTTGTTGCCTACGCTCATTCTTCCGCTTTTCCCACTCCTTTTCGGGCGTTTGATAATCAATGAAGTATTCTATTACGCTTTTCTTGAATTTCTTGTCGTTCAATAATTCATGGTAGATTTTCACGAAGAGCGCGTCCGTATTTTCATATATTGATGGCTTTTGTCCTGTTGTCTGTCCGATAATGTCAAGGGCAAGTTTGTGAAAAGTGTACCCTC
>CAQBGY010001019.1 GCA_948759685.1 uncultured Eubacterium sp. | reverse complement strand
GGTAGAGCATATCTCGAAAATTGATACCATTGCACAGATAAGAGAAGAACCACATATCGCGATACATCTCTGTCTCCTCGTTGCCATCGGTGTAGGTTACGAGTTGCTTTATCTGCTCCAATGTAAGAGCCAACTTTCGACCCTCAGCCGAGGGCATCTCGAAACGACCTCTGCCAAATGGGAAGTTAACCTCCTTGATAACGCCATCCATACGGGCTTGGTTGAGTATCGCTTTGAGGTACTTGAAATATACATTGATGGTGGATTTGCTCTTACCGTCATTGCTCCAAAAGCGTTCCAACCTATTGAGCCAATCAACGGTAATAGTAGTGAATGGAATTTCCTTACCTGCAAATGCTTCTATACCCAACAGCATAGAGTGATAACCATTGCGAGTGCTATACTGCTCGTTACGCTCGGCATCGGCAACCTTAGCTCTGACTGCTGCATTGACCGTAACAGTCGCACAGCGTCCTAAACGAATGCTGAGTAGGTCGAAACCAAACTCTCCTCGCTCGGCAAGGGATTCAACTTGGCTCTTGATGATGGAAAAACTATTCTCTACACTTGAACGAATCTCCGACAATCGGCGACTCTTGCTCTCGGCAAGGTTCGCCCAATCCTCCTTGGAGAGCTCCTGCCCCGTAGAGTAGTATTTCTGCTTGCGGTTGTAGATGACCTGTATCTTGACAGGAAACAACCCGCTCTTCTTGGCTCGACGGGCATCCAGCACCGAGAGTACCGATATGCCGTCCTTTGAATACTTGAACATAATCTGCCGTTTTTATAGGTTAATTACTTCTGTGTATGCAAATCTTTGTACATACTATTTGCATACAAAAATAGATATTATCGGCAAATTTTGCAAATCACAAGAAAAGAAAATTTGCCAAAATACGCTAAAACACAATGTTTTGCATATTATTGGCAAATCTTAGAAAATAGGTGAAAACACTCTATGATTTACTATTTGTTATATTGTCATGTTTGGCGATATAATGATTTATGAGGATATGAGCCGTATTACTGTCTTCAAGCATTATCTGCCTTAGTTCGATTTTGAATTTTTCCACAACATTCCTGCAATGAAGTATTTCTGTCAAGTCATTTTGTTTGCCTTTTGCTATATGTTTTACAAAATCATTATCTATAACATTAAATAATTTGAATTGGTCAATAATGTCCCAAAATGCTTGTCTGTAATCCCAAGTTAATGCATCATAGCAGTTCTCCAAAGAGTTCCTATTTAGCTTGGCAAAGTGTTTTACAATAATAGCATTATAATCTTTTATATCTTCTTTGATTTGATTAAACATGGTGTCTGACCAGCATTTCAATCGACAATCATTATCTATGAGTTTTTTGATGTGGAATAATTCTATCACGTCTGTTAACGTAGAAGCTAGCTCAGATTTATACTTTGCAATTGCTTTTTCTGCAAGTTCAAGATTATAACCGATGCTTAAATCATTCGGAGAATAAAAACATACTCGATTTTCCATCATAAATAAAAAGTGGTATTGAAATGAATGAAAATGCGTTTTTTACAATCACGTGTCCATTCCCAGACTTATCTTCGTGCCTAAATGCCGACACCGATTTAAGCCATGACTTCACTTTCTTGCGTTCCAGCATTTCTTTGAAATCGTAAGTCGAACATTCTGCTATCAATGTATTGTTATGTATCTGCATCCTTTTCTTATTGTTGTTGGGGTATAAACCATCTGTTTCCAGATACAAAGTTATGGATAAAAACGGAGAAACTGTTAAAATCACTGTTTTCTTTTGATTTTTATGCTTTTATCCTGCGTTCTTTATCAAGAAAAAGTGTACTTTTGTGGATGAGAGCCATTGTTGCTTATAGATGCTTATTTTCGGATTTGCGATATATTTGCAACACGTGTACGTAAATTGCTTATAGAGATAATATGTTGATTTTGAGGAGGTCAAATGATTCCGATAAGGAAATAGATAATAAACAATAAGCAAAAGCGTGCAGTTCTGGTGAGGTGCACG
>CAQBGY010001018.1 GCA_948759685.1 uncultured Eubacterium sp. | reverse complement strand
ACAGCCAATCGCCAAACTGAATGTACCGGATGCCCGCAGGGTTCTTCCCAAAGGATTGCCCTGCCTTTATTGTACCACAAGGCAGGGCATTTTACACGAAAAACTCTTTCAAAACCTATCAAAAAAATATTTTATGGAAAGAAAGAGGTAAAAAGTATGAGTTTCTTCACAACAGCAGTTACAGGATTAAAAACAGTCGTTACAGCAATCGGCGCAGGCGTGGCAGTATGGGGCGTTATCAATCTTTTAGAAGGATACGGAAATGATAATCCGGGCGCAAAGAGCCAGGGAATCAAGCAGCTTATGGCGGGCGGAGGCATTGTAATCGTGGCGCAGACGGTGATTCCACAGCTTACATCACTGTTCTCATAATTCATGGGAGCAATCATTGACAAAATCACTGAATTTATAAAGGAGATGTTGCAGGGGTGGGTGCTTGACAACTTAAATTCGATGTTCACGGACGTGAATACGAAAGTGGGCGAAATTGCAGGGGAAGTCGGGCAGACACCCAGCGCATGGAATGGGAGCATTTTTTCCATGATCCGAAACCTTTCAGAGAATGTCATGATTCCCATAGCGGGGCTGATTATCAGCGCAATTTTATGTTATGAGCTGATAACGATGGTAATGGACAAAAACAACATGCACGAGGTAGGGAGCGAGTTTTTCTTCCGCTACCTCGTGAAAGCGTGTGTTGCAGTTATGCTTTTAAGCAAAACTTTTGACATCACAATGGCAGTATTCGATGTGGGCAACCATATCGTGACAAATGCGGCGGGTGTCATATCAGGCTCTACGAGCATTGATGTGACATCTACGCTCACTTCCATGTTCAACAGCCAGCTTTCCACTATGGGCATTGGAGAACTGATCGGGCTTGGGATAGAAACCATGATTGTCAGCCTGTGCATGAAAATCATGTCCGTCCTCATCACCGTCATTCTTTATGGGCGCATGATAGAGATATACCTTTATATTTCAGTGGCTCCGGTTCCGTTTGCGACATTGAGCAACCGGGAATGGAGCAGCATCGGGAACAATTACATCAAGGGGCTTTGCGCATTGGCGTTTCAGGGATTTTTCATTATGGTATGCGTTGGGATTTATTCCGTACTCGTTGCCAGCGTTGCGGTTGCGGGCAACCTGCACACAGCTCTGTGGTCGGTTGCGGCATATACCGTTATCCTCTGTTTCAGCCTTTTCAAGACAGGCTCCCTCTCAAAAAGTGTGCTGAATGCCCATTGATCCGGCAGACGGCAGGCTGTATATCAGGAAGGAGGAGAAGCCGGAAAACAGAAAAATCCGGTCATAACGCTTATGGCAATATCAGTAGCAGTGCCAAAAGATTTAAGCGGCATCAAGACAAAAGTGGCGATGAATCTTACAAAACGCCAGCTTATCTGTTTTGGGGGCGCAGCGGCAGTGGGCATACCGTTTTACCTTGTGACAAAAGGGGTATTGGGTACGCAGGCATCTGCGCTTATCATGGTAGCCCTCATGCTGCCATTTTTCTTTCTGGCAATGTATGAAAAAGACGGTTTCCCGGCGGAGAAGATACTGTACTTTATGGTGCGGCAGAAGATACTCACGCCGGGGATTCGTCCTTATAAATCGGAAAACCTCTACAAGCAGTTGGAGGAACGGGAAAAAATAAAGAAGGAGGTGCGTTATCTTGAAGAAAAAGCCGCAGGCATCGCAGCAGGGCGGGCGGGGAAAAGCAGCCACGCCCAAAGCGGGGCTTAGTTTTTCGGAAAAGAAACGGTTAAGGGAGTTGAAAAGCGCCCTTGCCGGGAATGACAAAAAAGCAGAAATGCCGGACACAGCGCAGAAAACAATTACATTCAAAAAGATGTACCGTGACGGCATCTGTCAGGTATCTTCCGCTTATTATACAAAAATGGTCGAGTTCTTCGACATCAATTATGACCTGCTGGAGATAGAGGACCAGGGGGAAATTTTAGAACAGTACAGCAGGCTCATCAATTACTTTGACCCGTCCATACGGTTCGAGCTGTTCT
>CAQBGY010001017.1 GCA_948759685.1 uncultured Eubacterium sp. | reverse complement strand
CTGGCGGTTTATCTCTTGTTTTCGGTTGCTTGCTTCTTTACCGTACATGAGCATTTGCGCCCGGATTATCATTTCCATATCCCTCAAGCAGATTGATAACGCCCCATACTGCCACGCCTGCGCCGATTGCTGTAACGACTGTCTTTAATCCTGTAACTGCTGTTGTGAAGAAACTCATATTTTTTACCTCTTTCTTTCCTTAAAATTGATTTTTTGATAAAGAAAGAGCTTTGATATGTAAATTCCCCGCCCTTTGTGGTAAAATAAGGGCAGGGAAATCCTTTGGGAGAACCCTGTGCGGGCATCCGGTACATTCTGTTTGGCGATAGGCTGTGCCGGTGTCCTGTTTTTGTCCGTTCCAAAGTACATACAAAACTCCTGATTTTTGGCTTTATGCCAAAGGTTTACAAGTTCCATATTCAGTTGTCGTTCCGCACCTCTGGACATCATGTCCAGAAGTCGCTATTCAGTTGTGTTTGGGGAATTATCCTCCTGCCCGCTGACTTCCCCGCAGTCAAACGCTTCATCCACCTCTGTATTTGGAGTAACTTTCATGTGCTGCAAATGCTTCACATAGCCCTCAATATCAAAGGTGTTTTTCTGGTCATAATCGGACAGCTCCCTGTATCTGCCATGCTTCGTTATATCGAATTTATCCGAGAAGAATGGTCTGACGCCTCTAAGCTGCATGATACATTTCCCGCCGTCCATGACCGCAATCTCGTCCTGGCTCATAAGCGCCTTCCCGGTCTTTTGATAGTTCAGACCGTAGGACTGCGACGTACCCCTTGTATCCGAGGTATTGTAAAGGTCTATCGTTTCCTTCCCTAAAACGTCCTCAAGGTCTTTTAAAGTAGTCTTTTCTTTCCCTCCGAGGAATAAGGTAGTGTCACAATTCCCTTCGATTGTGTCAGCGTTGTCCTTGTAAATCGCTTTAAGCTGTGACTTTGACTGCAAAATAATAGATGCTGATATTTCCCTGCTCCGGATTGTGGCAATCAGCTTTTCAAACTGCGGAATCTGCCCGATGTTCGCAAACTCATCAAGTAACATCCTGACATGAACCGGGAGCCTTCCGTTATACACATCATCCGCCTTGTCGCAGAGCAGGTTAAAGAGCTGTGAATACATGATTGACACCACGAAATTAAAAGTGGCGTCCGTATCTGAAATGATGACGAACAATGCTGTTTTCTGCTCTCCGAGCGTGTCAAGCTCCAGATCGTCATACTCCATCAGGTCACGCAGCTCTTTTATGTCGAATGGCGCTAACCTTGCGCCGCAGCTAATCAGAATAGATTTAGCTGTCTTGCCCGCCGCAAGCTTGTATTTTTTATATTGGCGGACAGCGAAATGATTAGGGTCTTTTTCCTCCAGTTCATCAAACAGAAGGTCAACGGCGTTTTTAAAATTCTCGTCATCTTCCCTTGCTTCGCTTGCGTCAATCATATCAATCAGCATGGCGAAATTCTGTTCTTCCTCCGGGGCTTCGTACCAGATGTAGGCAATAAGAGCCGTGTAATACAGTTTTTCCGCTTTCACCCAGAAATCCTCACCGGATTGCTGCCCCTCCCCTTTGGTATTGACAATAATCGTGTTCACGAGTTTCAAAATGTCCTTTTCGCTCCGAAGATAGGCGAAAGGATTGTAGTGCATGGATTTTGAAAAGTTTATGGTATTAAGGACTTTTATCTTATATTTGCCCTTTTTCAGCATTTTTCCGCATTCAATCAACACTGTACCTTTCGGGTCTGTGACAACATACGAGCTATGAAGCTGCATCAGGTTCGGTTTTACAAAAAACCTCGTTTTGCCCGAACCGGAGCCACCGATGACAAGGATATTTTTATTCCTTGCGTACTTCGGCTGTTTCGGTCTGCCTGACATCATCAGCCTTTCCGTCTGCGTCAGGAGGATATTGTTCTCAAACTCCGAATCCATATATGGCTCGATGTCCTTCGCATTTCCCCATGAAGCGTTTTGTCAAGTGCTTTTTTGAGTTATTGACGCAAGCCCTTGTT
>CAQBGY010001016.1 GCA_948759685.1 uncultured Eubacterium sp. | reverse complement strand
AATATTTGCTTTCCCGGTCAATGCCGCTGATGAAACAATCGTATTCGTCTTTCGTCCAAAAGTTCAGCTTGTCAGCGTCAGACTTTCCCATTTTCTTAACCTTTTTACATGGGTTATTATTGAGATTGTAAATGTTACTTGCATGAGTAAATAATGCCGTAATCTGATTTTGCACCATGCGTAAATAAGTCTGCGAATACCCTTTTGCTCTGATAGCGTTCTGCCACTGGATAATATCAGAGGGGCTTATTTCGTTCATTTGCTTATTCTCAAAATACGGTAATACATGGGCTTCTATCATGTAACGCTTATTTTTTATCGTGCGTTCCTTTAGTTCTCCTGCTTTATCCCGGAAATACACATCAACAAATGCGCCTAACATCATATCCATATTGGCAGATGTACTTTTCAGAAATTCTCTTTCCCATTCCAACGCTTCTTTTTTCGTGGCAAAACCACGCTTCTTTTTGTGCTTCTTCTCCCCTTTCCAGTTTTCGTAATAGCATTGAGCAGTCCATTTCCCGGTCTTTTCATCTCTTGAAGCAGACATTCCTTATCCCCCTTTCATGCGGTTTGGTTCGGCTGATTGTAACCATAAAACTTTGTTTCCCAAAATGCCTTTGGCACTTTCCCGGCTATCACAAGATAACCAGCTTTTTTCAATTCTCCATTAAGTTCCCTTATCAGTTTGTAGGCATGACCTTTAGATACTCCTAATTCCTTTGCTACATCTTCCGCTGTCATCATGTGGCTTTCTTTCAATAAATTTCCCTCTCTTTTATTTCTTGTATTATTACAAATTTTCTTGTAATTTAAATATATTACATTGTTTTTAGTTTGTCAACATGTATTATTAGATTTCTTGTAATATATACATTGATTTTTGTATCTACATATGTTACATTATTCTAAAAGGAGGTTGTGAAATGAGATTAGGCGAATATTTTGAGATTGGAAAGCGAATGAAACAAGCCCGAACTAACGCAGGAATTAACCAACGTGATATGTCTTCAAGACTTTCTTTGACCAATTCCTCATATTCTAATTATGAAAACGGATATAGTGAACCGCCAGT
Source organism: uncultured Eubacterium sp. (assembly GCA_948759685.1). The sequence goes on along the minus strand of CAQBGY010001016.1, from coordinate 950 downwards.
CGAAACAATATTAAAATTTTGTGATACACTTGGAATTACTTTAAATGATTTGTTGGAAATAAAGATTACTTCAAATAAATCTGCTACTGTAAATACTTTTGCTGATTTTTTTTCTATTCTGATAGATTTAGACCGTAGGGGGTTGCAAATAAAAGGGAACACTACCTATTCACAAGAAGATAATCAACTAACTGCTCATTTGACATTAGATATACCCAATGCACAGATTGCAACCTTTATTCCCGACTGGAACAAAGTAAATCAAGCATTAATTTCCGGTAAAATGGATAAAGAAGAATATGATATGTGGCTAGAAGATACTTTGAAATTATTTAATGTGCCGATTGACGAATACATCTGATTGATATACACTCAATCCAATTACTTTTTGCAAAAAACAAAGGAGATTTGCATGAATATTGACCTTACGAAAACCCAACAATATCTTGAATGGCTCAAAAACAAGCTATACCTAAACGCTATTGCGACCTCTGCTAAAAATCGTATCGTATATAGAGGACAAGTATACCGTTGCAACTTAGGCGTTGGCATTGGTAGTGAGGAATGCAAAGAGCGACCTTGTGTGGTTCTCCAATATAATTCAGCTAACAGAACATCACCTAATACACTGGTTGCACCTATAACGCATACCACCTCCACACTTCCTATTGTTGTACCGATTGCGGAGAAAAAAGATTTCTCCGGCAAACTCATACTTGATGGAAATGTTCTTCTCGGAAATATTACCTGTGTAAGCAAGGCAAGACTTAGCGATTATATTACCGACCTTTCCGCTGATGAAATGAAAGCTGTTGATAAAGCCATTTCTTTATCGCTTGGTATAAACCACCATTATCAGACATTGCAAAATATGTACGACGATAAACTACAATATTCACCACTTTACAACTTTTTTAATGGATAGATAATCTTATCCTAATCCTTGAAAA
>CAQBGY010001015.1 GCA_948759685.1 uncultured Eubacterium sp. | reverse complement strand
ATGATAAAGTAATGGATAAGATCTGGGTAGTGTAAAACAACCGACATTCAAAATCAACCCAAACTTATGGCTTATCCACAAACGCCTGTCAACAACATGGCATTGTGCAAATTACAACACCTTTCATCATTGCCGGAAGTGGACTCACAACTTGCCAAAGTAAATGACGACATAGCCATGTCTCCCTACTACAATTATTACCTATATCTCACAAAAATAAGTAACTTTGTACTATGGCAGTGGAGTTTATATCAGGGAAAGACCATTACGATAAGGTCATTGAAAGAGTGGCTTCTGTGAAGAGGTCGCTCTGGATTGGTACAGCCGACATAAAAGATCTCCACGTTAAATCAGGAACAAGGACCCAACCTTTTCTCGGCTTACTTGCCGACTTATTGAAACGCGGCGTAGAGATACGCCTTATACATGCCAAAGAGCCGGGTCCTGCATTCCGCGAAGATTTCGATCGCTACCCGATACTTAAAACCGGATTAGAACGCATGCTCTGCCCGAGGGTACACTTCAAGATGCTAATCTTCGATTTCGCAACAGCCTACATCGGCTCCGCCAATCTGACGGGAGCCGGAATAGGAATGAAGAGCAGCAACCGTCGCAACTTCGAGGCCGGTATTCTTACCGGCGAGCCATCACTTGTAGATGCTGCCTTGGAGCAATTCGACAGTGTATGGCGCGGTGAACACTGCTCCCGCTGCGGCCACCGCCAATACTGCACCGATCCGATAAAATAAATATTGACCTCAGTCTACAGCTGCACCACAACTTAATCCGTATAATATCAACTTGAAGCAATAATATCTTTATTTGTTAGATTAAGACTCTCAACAAACTGCAAACAGAATTTTCGCAATTCTCTTGACAGATTTTCTATATATTGCTCAAATGACTCATGCTCGTGCTCATGAAAATTATTCAATATATCCGAAGGGAACCATGTCCAAGCAATATTCCATGTGCCAGACCAAATATAATCAGGGAGTACATTGGGAATATCTATGCCGGAGTTTCGTGAAATTCCTACCCAGATATTATTTGAAACGAATACTACTTTTAGATAGGGATAGTCAGAATAGCGTTTTACTACATCATGATCACTAATCCACCAGTCTTCTAAATCAGCCAATCGTTCAATCACGGCCTTACGTTTATTTGACAGTAAGATATCCTTCTCATTTTTGTTCGTTTTTAGGTAAAGCCAAAGATTTCCGTCTTTTTTTGTAATTTTACCATAATGTGAATCTGAGAAAACCTTATAACACTCTTCGTAATTTTCAAGGATATATTTTATCCAGGCATAGTTTTTCTTATCCTCATAAGATAGCATTGAGTATTTTTCCAACCATGTCTCTCTACAATTTTGGAAGAAGATCGCAGGAGTAACAGCTTCTCCAATTTTACCTTGATCCATATACTGGAAAATCATTTTATGAATCCACCGGGCTGGTATTTTCTGCCCTCTGAGATGACCTGTCTCATACTTTAGTCTCAGGCCGTTTATAGTGTCATAACCATAATCCTCTCCAACAAATGTCAACACAGCGGTTATGAAATCAAAATCGGAAGTATGTCCATAAATATATCTATCCCCAACAAGATTTTCGTATGTGGAGACAACAGTTTTCCAGACTTGTGTTGTAACATGATTATCATCTGGCAGAAGAAGCCCGATTTGACCATGGAAACGTTGGCGTTTCTCCTGATCAGCGAAAAGTTCTGTCATATCTGGTTGATCCAGACACATAATTGCTTTCCGACGTTCTTCTTTACTCTGATATTCACTAAATCCGGAAATACTTGAATCCTTCAGATACGAATATAAGTTGTCAGCCGGCAGTTTTTCTATCGCCTTTAATACATCGGGAAATTTACTTTGATATATATCTGTATTCGCTATTAAGTTGTGCACAGGTCTCCACCAGAGCTTGAAATTATCCTCATTCAATGATCCGAACCCTGTTACCTTTGCATAATGGCATATAGCATAATTTATAGTTCTCGCCTGATAATCGGTGGACTCA
>CAQBGY010001014.1 GCA_948759685.1 uncultured Eubacterium sp. | reverse complement strand
AGCTCAGACGTGTGCTCTTCCGATCTGTATATATCAGAAAAGAGCAACATTTATTTACGCTGCATAAATTTGAAAATACAGACTATGAGTGTGAATATTTCTTTGATGAAGTCGAGCAGCTTGAAATGATACAAGATGTAATCAGAGATACTTTCGAAAAATGCTGTAACTTATGATTCGAAAAATATCAAAAAAAGATAAGAAACGAGGAAACTATCTATGGCAATTACAGATGTATTTAAAACACGGCAATTTAAAAACGACATCGAACGCCTCACCGCCGAAAATAACTACCTGAACTCCCTCCTGACACCCGAGATGAGACAGGCCGTCTCCATAAATGCCGAAATCCAACGGCTAAATGCCGAGAGACAATCCGTTCAGGCATCAGTTGAGGCATTGACACAGCAAGTACAGACACTAAACAATGAAATCCAACAAAAAAAGGCTTTCATTATCTTTATGGACGATGAAATCTTATATCAGGATTTTGGTCTTTACACCCCCGTCTATAATCTGATGAACTCCGAAATGTACAAAGATAAACTAGCAGTTGTGCGCGAGCGGCAAAAAAATATGATAAAAAACAATACCGCGGCATATTTTCCCACCAACTTTACTTACAATAACAGTCTTGCACAAGGCAAAAAGCTCGTGGCGGACAATGTCAAACAAATCCTTCGTGCATTTAACAACGAATGCGAAGCCATTATTGATAAAGTCAAATTCAACAATGTTGAATCCATCCGCAAGAGACTCATCAAATCCTGTGAAGATCTGAATAAATTAAATGCGAAAATGCAGATATCCATCACTCCCTCCTATCTGGATTTGAAATTGCAAGAGCTAAATCTATGTTATGAATATGCCATCAAAAAACAGGAAGAAAAAGAAGAGCAGAAACGCATTCGCGAAGAACAGCGTGAGGCACAAAAACTACAACGGGAAATAGAAGAAGCCCGCCGAACAAGTGAGAAGGAACGAAGCCACTATAGAAATGCACTTCACCGTCTTGAAATCCAAATGCAGTCAGCAAATGAAATAGAGCGAACAATCTTAGAAGAAAGACGTCTCGAAGTGCAGCGCCAGCTTGACAATATCGAAGAAGAAATAAGAAAAATTGATTACAGGGAAGCAAACCAGCGCGCAGGCTATGTGTATATTATTTCAAATATTGGGTCCTTTGGCGAGAACATTTACAAAATCGGTATGACAAGAAGGCTTGAACCTATGGACCGTGTGGACGAGCTTGGAGATGCTTCTGTCCCATTTGCATTTGATGTCCATGCCATGATATTCAGCGATGACGCCCCTGCTCTGGAAGCAGCACTTCACAGGGCATTTGACGACAGAAAAGTAAATATGGTGAATACGAGGAGAGAATTTTTCCATGTAACCCTTGAGGAGATTGAAGCAGTCGTAAAACAAAATTTTGATAAAACGGTTGAATTTACTAAAATCCCTAATGCCGAACAATACCGTGAATCCCAAATGCGGCGACGCCAGTCCGGTCAGGGCGAACTGGTCAGACAAGATGCTGCCGAAACTGTACAAGCCGCCCCTCCCTCTCCTGCTCAAACCACACCGGCCCAGACCGCACCGGCATCTTCCGTTCCACATGTAAGCCAAGCACAGCTTGACCCTTCCAAGCAATACCTCAGAAGCAAATGGGGAATCTACGAAATGCCAAATCCTTATACCGTATGCCTTGTCAAAGGTCCACGCAAAGACCTGAAGCTTGTGGCCACTGTGTAAATATTATGCAGCTTCCAACCAAACAACTGATAAACATACAACAAAACCTCCCTGAGTGTTCATACTCTAGGAGGTTCATTTATTGATCTAATCCCTACTTTTATTCCAAAAATCTTTAAAATCCACTTTTAAATACAAAGTATATAATTTATCCTTACTCAAATCATTATATAGTTTTTTAAAGCCATGCTTCTCATAAAAATTAGAAAACATGCATTCTCTACACTCTAAAATAATTAAATTTCCACCAACTATTCTCGCTGCCATACTAATAGCATTATAGAGA
>CAQBGY010001013.1 GCA_948759685.1 uncultured Eubacterium sp. | reverse complement strand
ATCCACCCTTGGCAAATCATCGTCAGGAGAAATAATTTGATATTCATATGCCTTTATGCGTTTATTCCTGTCTATCACGCATTTTATTTCGATACCGCTCTTTTCAATCTCTCGTGCAAGGCATTTCCCCAATTCGCCCATTCCATATATTGCAACCGCGCTTATATTACGGTTATCAAAATAATCCTTTACATGCTTGTTATCCTGAATCGCCCTAATCCATCTACAGGCTGATTTTGTACTTCTTGCATTTCTTTGTGCCCTTTCCTCCTTACATAATAGTTCCTCCTCGCATTTCTTAGCCATCCAATATGTTCCAATTACCATACCTGCCAACATAAAGAAAAAGTCTTTTATATTTTTATTCATCATTGTTTCCTCATTTTTTTATTCCGCCCTATACTGCATAGCCTGTCTTTTGAACTACAGTATAACTACTGTTGTAATAGTTCATCAAGTATTTCTTCCAATGAGAGTATAGGGCACTGTATTTTCGTTTTAAGATTTGACTTTATTTCATCAAAAAATGTAATTGCCGTGACAATGACAACATCAGCCACAGGCAAATCATCATCTGGCGCTAAAACATCCACAGTCGTCTTTATATATGCCGCATTCCTGTCAATAGCATATTTCACCACCACATTTTCATTTATTAACTCTTCTAATAATATTTCTCCAATATCGCTTATCCCATATATAGCAACTGTACTATAACCCTTTTCCTCCAAATAACTGCATATTCCTTTTTTCTCTGCCTTTAGAGTTATCCATTTTTTTAACATTTCATACAATGCTTTACTTTTTGCGTTATTAGCACCGAGAATACCCAATATTTTCTCAGTTTTTTTTGCTGTCAAAAAAATTCCCAAAATAGTGCCAGACATAATCAACAAAGTAGCATTAACAACCTTTTTAATCATTTTTATTTTTAATCCCTTCAGCATCCATTAAAATATCCACAAACATCCACTTAAAAAAATAATTCAATAGATTAATGTTCTTATTCTGAAAGCTTTCTATTATCAAACCTTCATATGAATTATACAATCCTGACAACCCATGATATTTAAATATCTGCCATTTATGCTTTTCTATAATATATTCATGGCCTTTTACTCCTCTGACATTGTCCTTGGATATCGTCTCCCCGTCATGCCAGTTCCATTTAAAAAGCGGAGGGGGAATATGTACAAATGTATTATTCTTTGCAAGCCTGATGGATGTTTCCCATTCCTGATGCGCTGGCACATTTTCATCCAAAAGCCCGATATCCATAAGTGCTTTTTTTGAACATATAATTCCCGGAAAAGTTGGTCCTAAATTTATCAGCATTTCTTTGTAAACATTCCCACTGCCTCCCTGAGTCAGCCTTGTCTTCACGCGTCCTTTTCTTCTATTTACCTCAAAACAATCGCAGTATACTACAACATCTTTCCTGTTTTTCAGATACTGCGTTTGTATCTCTAATTTATCCGGCAGCCACTCATCATCAGAATCCAAAAAAGCTATGTAATCTCCCTTAGCCTCCCTTATCCCATAATTACGCGCGGCCTGTGCTCCTTTATGGTTCTGTTTTAGTACTTTGATAATTTCACAATTTTGCATCTCAATCTTCTGAATCGTATTATCCGTCGATCCATCATCAACCACAATAATTTCATAAGGGGAGTATGTCTGGTTCATAACTGACTCTAAACATTTTTCTATTGTTTTTTCTCTGTTGTATGCAGGAATCACTACTGATATCTTTATATAATTGCTCACTTTAACTTTCATCCTTCTCCTATACAACTTTCATATTCATCCGTATTTTACCTGAGTGTCTTTTACACCCTCAAACCGTTTCTTATCATTTTCTCCGGCATATGGTCCCTGTTTTACTTCTACCATCTCAACTTCCTCCAAAACCTGAAAACCATGTCCGCCGGAAACAAGCAAAATTATATCGCCTGCATGTAAATCCCTGCTCTCAAGATAGTCCTCATATTCATCATAAAAGTCTACCCTTAACGTACCTTTTTTTATGAACAGGACTTCCTG
>CAQBGY010001012.1 GCA_948759685.1 uncultured Eubacterium sp. | reverse complement strand
AAAGACTGTTCAGGCAAGACCTGTTTTGAAGTGGGCTGGCGGTAAAACGCAGATGCTAAATAGTATTGTGCCTAAAGTGCCAGAAAAATATGGAACATACATAGAACCATTTATGGGTGGGGGTGCGCTCTTTTTTGCGTTGACTCCGAAACAAGCTATTATTGCTGATAGTAATCCTGAATTGATCAATATGTATCGCGAGGTGGCGAACCATGTTGAAGATGTAATAGGATATTTACATCAATATAAAAATACAAAGGAAGATTTTTATTCTGTGCGTAAGTTAGATTGGTTGAAGCTTCCTAAAGCGGAGGCAGCCGCCAGAATGATTTATTTAAACAAAACATGTTTTAATGGATTGTACAGAGTAAATAAAAAAGGACAGTTTAATGTTCCATATGGAAAATATGAAAACCCTAAGTACTGTGATGAAGAGGCATTATATGCTGCATCAAAAGCATTAGGAAGAGCAACTATAGTGTGTGGGGATTATTTATCGATATTAAAAGATTACGCCAGAGAAGGGGATTTTGTTTTTTTAGATCCACCCTATCTGCCAATTTCAGAATATGCTGATTTTAAGCGTTATACAAAAGAACAATTTTATGAAGAAGATCATGTGGAATTGGCAAAAGAGGTAGAGCGTTTGCAAGGATTAGGATGTCATGTTATCTTGACAAACTCCAATCATCCGCTTGTGCATGAATTATATGCTCCGTATAAAATTGAAGTAGTTCCAACCAAAAGATATATTTCGTGTAATGGAAGTAAGCGGAAGGGTGAAGATGCCATAGTGACCATTCTTCCCAAAAGAAGAACGATGTTTAAAATTGTTCCGGAACCACTTCCAGAGCAGGTATTAAAATATCCTCCAACAAGATTTATGGGATCTAAAAGCAAATTGTTGGAGCAGATATGGGCGGTTGCTTCACAGTTCAAATTTGATACAGTGGTAGACTTGTTTTCGGGTTCTGGCATTGTTGGATATATGTTTAAAGCAAAAGGAAAAACTGTAATTAGTAATGACTATATGGCTATGTCGGCAACTTTTACAAAAGCTATGATAGAAAATAATGATGTAATATTACCATTGGAGGAGGCAAGAGAATTACTTATGCCCAAGGAAGAATCTGATCATTTTGTGTCTGAGACATTTAAGGGCTTATATTTTTCTGATCTTGATAATGATTTAATAGATACTCTAAGAATGAATATTGCATTAATTAAAGAACCGTATAAACGTGCGATTGCCATGTCAGCACTTATAAGGGCTTGCACAAAAAAACGTCCTCGGGGTATCTTTACCTATACCGGTGAGCGGTATAACGATGGTCGGAAAGACTTGAAGAAATCATTAGAACAACAGTTTTTAGAGGCTGTTACAGCGGTAAATAAGGCGATTTTTGACAATGGGAAGGAAAATAAATCAAGACATGGAGATGCGATGGAATTAAGAACAGAACATCCAGATTTGATTTATATAGATCCACCGTATTATTCGCCTTTATCTGACAATGAATATGTACGTCGTTATCATTTTGTAGAAGGACTTGCTAGAGATTGGCAAGGAGTAGAAATCCAACAGAATACACAGACCAAGAAATTTAAGTCATATCCCACTCCGTTTTCTACAAGGAAAGGAGCAACAGATGCTTTTGATCAATTGTTTAAGAAATTTTCGAATAGTATTCTGATTGTTTCTTATTCTTCAAACAGCCAACCGACACAGGATGAAATGGTTGCTCTCTTATCAAAGTATAAGGAACATGTGGAAGTGGTTCCGGTTGATTATATCTATTCATTTGGGAATCAGAAGGCTGCAAAAACGAATCGAAATAGGGTTCAGGAGTATTTATTTGTTGCATTTTAAATGGAGGAACTATTGATGCAAGAGGAGATTGATATATGGTTAGTTGGCAATACTGGTTTGCGCAACCCCAATCGTATTCAAGAAGGGTTTATGATATTTGCTAATTCTGCTTTTGTGGGGAATCTTCGTGGACGAGAAAATGAAATTGGTTTTATGAGACTCTTAAATGAAAAG
>CAQBGY010001011.1 GCA_948759685.1 uncultured Eubacterium sp. | reverse complement strand
TAATCGTTTCAAATATGGAATTTTCGCTATGTCATCACTCATTAAAGCAATGTCTGCCGCTTCTACTGCTATATCACTGCCCATTGCCCCCATCGCAACGCTGACATTGGCGGTCTTTAATGCAGGAGCATCATTCACGCCATCGCCAATCATACATACTGCTTTACCAATCTCTTGAAGTTTCGTAATCTCCAGTACTTTTTCTTCTGGCAAAAGTCCTGCATGAACATCCTCAATACCAATCTGTTTTGCAAAATATTTTTTCTTCATTCACTACTGCTAAAATTCCTTTGCCAGCAGTCATGTGAAAGTCCTCTACCTTGAATAGCTTTGTATTTTTTTGTTTTGCATAAGTAACAACGGCTTTCGCAAGAGGATGTTCGGAATAACTTTCTGCTGAAGCAATAAGTTGTAAAAGTGTCATTTCATCCAATTCGTCATGAAAGGGATAAATGTCCTTAACAGCAAGATTTCCGTTTGTAAGAGTTCCTGTTTTATCAAATGCAACCGTATCAACTTTACCCATTTTTTCAAGGGCTTCTCCCGATTTGATGATAACACCATGTTTTGTTGCCTGCCCGATTGCCGCCATGATTGCTGTAGGCGTAGCGAGTACCAACGCACACGGACAAAATACAACAAGCACAGTCACCGCACGCACAATATCTTTTGTTACTGCAAAAGATATTACCGCTATTAATAAAGCTATGGGGACAAGCCAACTCGCTGCCTTATCAGCAATACGAGCCATTGGAGCTTTTTTTTCCTCAGCTTCTTCCACCATACGGATAAGTTTTTGCAGAGAGCTGTCCTCACCAATTTTTGTGGCACGAATGTCTACTGTTCCAAAACGATTGATTGTACCACAAAAAACACTGTCACCTACAGCCTTATCAACGGGCAGCGACTCACCTGTCATAATAGACTGGTCAACAGATGTTGTGCCTGTAATAATCTTCCCATCAACAGGAATTGCTTCACCTGGAAGCACTCGCAAAACATCATTCAGAACAATATTTTCTGCGGCAATCATTTCTTCCTTTCCGCCTAATATTCTGCGTCCTTGCTGCGGCGTAAGACTGATTAGATTTTTAAGTCCTTTTTTTGCTCTTTCAGTAGTTTTTTCTTCTAAAATAGCTCCGATTGCCATAATAAATGCAACTTCCCCTGCTGCAAATAAATCCCCAATAGCGATTGCCGCTATCATGGCAATAGAAATCAGCAATGCAGAAGAAATCTTGCTGATACCAGTATTATGAATTCCCCTCCAAATAGAAAGGTATAGCAGAGGAATACCACAAATAATCACCGCAACCCATGCAGGGTCAGTCAAAACAGTCATTTTGTTCATTATGATACAAAATAGCAAAATTGTTCAGAAAGGATATTAAAATGGATAGAAGACAATTAAAAACAAGACAAGCTATCTTTTTAGCTTTTACAAAGCTTCTTGAAACAAAACGCTATGAAAAGATAACCGTGCAGGAAATACTTGATGAAGCAAATATTGGCAGAAGTACCTTTTATGCTCACTTTGAAACAAAAGATGAATTGCTAAAAACTGTTTGCAGGGAACTGTTTGGACATATTGTCAACAGTGCTATGGATAATACCCATACGCACGGCTTATATTCTGACAATGAAGTGCCGCCATCTGTTTTCTGCCACCTTTTACAGCATTTACAGGAAAACGACAATAATATTTTAGGGTTGCTGTCTTGTGAGAGCAGCGAGATTTTTTTGCGTTATTTTAAAGACAGCCTTAATGAACTAATACAGACACAATTTGTAAAACAAAATTATAGAAAACATCAAAATATACCACAAGATTTTCTAATCAATCACATTTCGGGCAGTTTTGTAGAAATGGTTTTGTGGTGGTTAAAAGACAGACATAAACATACTCCAGAAGAATTAGACTGCTATTTCCGCGCTGTTATTCTGCCTATTTTATAAAAAAACCCTGGCAAACTTTGAATTTACCAAGGTTAAATGCGGAAGATGGGACTTGAACCCACACGATGTAACCATCACAAGATCCTTAGT
>CAQBGY010001010.1 GCA_948759685.1 uncultured Eubacterium sp. | reverse complement strand
TAATCTGCAGAGTGTCCGATTGTTATATGGCATAACTCCCAAACTCGGGAAGTTAGTACACATTTTGTATACTACCAAATTTTGCAATAAAAAATAATCACAAAATGAAAACTTTTTCATCTAATGACATCCTCAACCGCCTAAAGGTCGCCTTATCAGTATCCAGCGACAAGGACTTAGGGGAAGCTCTCGGCGTTTCAAAGGCTGCTATATCAAATTGGAGAAAACGCAATTCAATTGATCTTGAACGTGTGTTTTCAATCTGTGAACGCATAAACCTTGATTGGCTCATCAATGGAAATGGAAAGATGCTTGTTGAGAATGTACAAGAGATAAATACAATTTCTCAGCAAGAAAATGACCCTGTGATTGATACCCGTCCTCGCATCCCTCTCGATGCCGTAGCCGGTTCATTGTCTATAATAACACAATCAGTTTCAGAAGCAGAGTGTGAGAGATTCCCGGTTATATCCCGCTTCCCAAAATACGACTTTACAATCTTGGTAAAAGGAGATTCAATGGAACCGGAATTTCATTCTGGAGACGAAATTGCATGTAGAATTATTGAGAAGCCATCCTTTATTCAATGGGGGCGCCCTCATGTACTTGATACGTATCAGGGCGTAGTGTTGAAAAGGATATATAATCGCCCGGACGCAATTCTATGCAAGTCTAACAATAACGCATACGATGATTTTGAAGTACCAAAAGAAGATATTTATCACATTGCCTTAGTTGTCGGAGCCATACGCTTGTACTGACAGTGACAGCTATATTCATAGCCCAACATTCAAGAACGAAGTGCAAAAATTTCGTTCTGAATAGCCCTACAAATTTTTGACGTTCGAGACTTAATGGCGGATTGGGGATGGGGCTTCATAAAGCCACAGCCCCTCCCCAATCCGATATTAAGTCACGCCAAAGGTAACTTTCAACCGGCAATACAAAAAAAGGAAACCGAAGTCTCCCTGAGATTAACTAATTTTGTATTGCCTTATGCATCATCAATTAACCTCGCAGCAAAGGTCGCAGATTTTCGCCTTACTGCAAAGAAAAACTTCGAGAAAAGAAATCGCCCTCATAGTAGGGCGCAGTCAGTCAACGCTTTGCCGCGAGCTGAAGCGTAATTCCACGGCCAAAGGCAACTATCTGTGGGACAAGGCTCATGACAAGGCAATGGAACGCAGAAAAAGAACCACCGCCAACCATGCAAAGGATCCCGCTATAGTATGGGAAGCACTGGATCTGCTCAAGGAAGAGGACTGGTCTCCCGAACAGATCTCTGCCGATATGAAATGCCGTGGCAAATTTATCTCACACGAGCTGATATACCGCCACATCAGGGCTGACGAAAGCGGGGAACTCGCCGCTCATTGCCGGCACAAGATGAAATACAACCGACACGGACGTCCCGACCGCACCACAAAAGTGAAGAACATACCTGAACGGGTAAGTATCCATGAACGACCTGCGGAAGCCGACGGCAAGCGGTTCGGAGACTGGGAAATGGATACCATAGTGGGGAAAGACGGCAAAGGAGCGATTGTCACACTTACCGAAAGAAGCACAAATATGGTGCTCATGGAAAGGTTGCCACAAGGCAAGCATCCAGAACCGCTGGCAAAGGTCGTCATCAGACTGTTGTTTCCTTACAGAAAAACCATACGCTCGATAACAATCGACAATGGATCCGAGTTCTGTGCCCATAAAATGATATCCAAAGCACTCGCTCCAAAAGGAACTAAGAATCCTAATCTTGTTTTCTTTGCCGATTCATATTCCTCATGGCAGAAAGGATCCATTGAAAATGCCAACAAACTCATCCGTCAATACATCCCAAAAGGAACTGATTTCTCAACCTTAACGGATGCTTTCATTCGCAAAATCCAGCAAAAAATCAACCGAAGACCTCGCAAAAAACTAAATTTTGACTCGCCTAAAAATGTTTTCTTCCGTCAAATCGCTAATTTTGCACTTGCCAGTTGAGAGTAGGTTCTCCGTCCTCCAACGCTGAAATGAAGCAGGTTATCGGTTATCCGCAGGTTAAC
>CAQBGY010001009.1 GCA_948759685.1 uncultured Eubacterium sp. | reverse complement strand
ATTTATGAGACTACCAACTTTTTATGAACAAAATCTTATCCCGAACTGGGGTATACCTTTGCTCTACAAATTTCATGAAGATGTCCGAACGCAAAATAATACATATCGATATGGATGCATTCTACGCATCGGTAGAACAGCGTGACAACCCCGAATTATGTGGAAAACCGCTTGCTGTGGGACACGCTGAAGAACGAGGTGTGGTAGCTGCTGCCAGTTACGAAGCCCGTCGTTACGGAGTACATTCCGCCATGTCATCACAAAAAGCCAAAAGACTTTGCCCAGAACTGATTTTTGTTCCAGGGCGGATGAATGTATATAAAGCTGTATCCCGGCAGATACACGATATCTTTCATACCTATACAGATATCATAGAGCCTCTGTCACTAGACGAAGCCTTTCTGGATGTAACTGAAAATAAAGCAGGCTTTTCACTTGCTATAGATATAGCCAAAGATATAAAAAAGCGTATCCGCAAAGAATTGGGATTGATAGCTTCAGCCGGGGTCTCTTATAACAAATTTCTAGCCAAAATAGCATCGGATTACCGCAAACCCGACGGATTATGTACAATACATCCCGACCAAGCATTGGATTTCATCGCCCATCTTCCCATCGAATCTTTTTGGGGAGTAGGTCCGGTCACAGCCCAAAAAATGCACGCATTAGGTATTCATAATGGTACCCAATTACAAGCCTGCACTTTAGAAATGCTTACCCGACAGTTTGGCAAAGCAGGTAATCTATATTACGATTTTGCACGAGGCATAGACCTCCGTCCTGTAGAACCCATAAGAATCCGTAAGTCCGTAGGATGCGAACAGACATTGGAAAAAGACATTTCTCTTCATTCTTCCGCCATCATTGAACTATATCATGTAGTCACCGAATTGCTAGAAAGACTGAAACGCACTAATTTCAGTGGTAATACACTTACTTTAAAAATAAAATTCCATGACTTTAACCAAATAACCCGCAGCATCACTCAAGACAGTGAACTGACAAGCATGGATAAAATTCTTCCTTTAGCAAAAAAATTACTGAAAGAAATTGATTATGAAAGCCACCCCATCCGCCTTATCGGACTATCCGTATCTAATCCAAAAGAAGAAATAAAAAAACAATGGGAACAACTTTCATTGGAATTTAAAGAGTGGGATGATTAAGGTACTGGATAAATGAATCAATATAAGATTCCATTGTTTCAAACCCTTTCACTCCATTCTTTAATTCTAATCCATAATATATTCCCGCCAGCAAACCTGTCAATGCTCCTACCGCATCACTTGACTTACCTGAGTTTATAGCCGAAAATACGCACTCCTTATAACTATTTCCTGCCATAAACCAATTGACCACTGACTCCACCGTATCTACAACAAAGCTTCCATTACAAAGATTTTGCCTGTTAACCTCCACACCACATCTCTGCTCAGCCTGCTGTAATGCCTGTCCTTTATCTTCATACTCCAACAGGCAACGAATAAACTCAATAAAAAACCAAGTATACTTAAAGCTATAACGACTATTATGAGTAATCTTAATAAAAGGAAAAATCTCTTCTTTAGATAAAGGCGAAAAAGCCAAAACACAACATCCCATCAAACTACGGTTGCCGCTATTAGAATCCGAAGACACTCCCCTGAAATTTTTCATGATTGCTTTTTGGGTTACCTGATCAATATCAAACTCAATGTTTTCTCCTGTATACTTTCTATTAAAATACCAATCTCTTAAATTCTGCTGATAAAGTTCCAAATTACAACGACTGTCCAAAGCACATAATAACATCGAAGTATTTCCTGAACATTTGTCTCCCCGAAGATAAGATTTTGTCCACATAGGTTTAAATGTCCCTTTTCCTTTTCCCCTGTAAGGCATTCCCAACCAATCTCCTAATATAAATCCCGTTAGTCCTGTTTTAATTCTTTTCATGGCATGTGTTTAATTACAAAGTACAAAAATAATAAAAAGAGAAACAAAACCTTGCCTTCCGCTGTTAAATTCATAATTAATGGGTATTGATAAGTATGTATGCTACAACTAATTTTG
>CAQBGY010001008.1:1767-2056 GCA_948759685.1 uncultured Eubacterium sp. | reverse complement strand
GTGACTGGAGTTCAGACGTGTGCTCTTCCGATCTGTGCGGGGCAAAGGATTTAGGCGAGGCATTGCGGAGAGTTAACGAAGGGGCATCCATGATCCGGACAAAGGGAGAACCGGGAACGGGGGATGTTGTGCAGGCGGTCCGCCATATGCGGAAAATGAATCAGGAAATTGCAAGGCTTACGTCCATGCGGGAGGATGAATTGTTTCAGGCAGCAAAGGAACTGGAAGTTCCTTATGACCTTGTAAAATATGTCCATGAAAACAGCAGGCTGCCAGTCGTGAACTTTGC
>CAQBGY010001008.1:0-1757 GCA_948759685.1 uncultured Eubacterium sp. | reverse complement strand
CCTCCCGCCGCAAAGTTCACAACTGGCAGATGCGGCGCTGATGATGCAGCTTGGGGCGGAAGGCGTATTTGTAGGCTCAGGCATTTTTAAATCAGGAGATCCAAAGAAACGTGCCGCAGCGATTGTAAAGGCAGTTACCAATTTTAATGATGCGACGCTTTTAGCAGAATTGTCCGAGGACCTGGGAGAAGCTATGGTGGGAATCAATGAGCAGGAAATAGGGCTTCTCATGGCTGAAAGGGGAAAATAGAAAATGAAAATAGCGGTATTGTCTGTACAGGGGGCATTTATTGAGCATGAAAAAATGCTCTCCCTGTTAGGCGTACAGAGTTTTGAAATACGTCAGAAAAGAGATTTAGAACAGGAATTTGACGGGTTAATCCTGCCGGGCGGGGAAAGCACGGTTATGGGTAAACTGTTAAAGGAACTGGATTTATTTGAACCATTGGAGAAAAAAATAAAAGAAGGACTTCCGGTACTGGGAACCTGTGCCGGATTGATTCTTTTGGCAGAAAAGCTCTCTAATGATGCAAATACATATTTTGGAACGCTTCCGGTTATTGTAAGACGGAATGCTTACGGAAGGCAGCTTGGCAGTTTTTATACGGAAGAAGAAGTAACCGGCGTGGGCAAAATCCCTATGGCATTTATACGGGCTCCTTTTGTAGAAAGTGCAGGGGCAGATACAGAAATTATTGCAAGGGTGGATGGAAATATCGTCGGGGTAAAATATCATAACCAGATCGGCGTTTCTTTTCATCCGGAGGTTACAGGATGTACCAGACTGCATGAATACTTTCTACGGACATGCCAGGTTCATTCCAAACCATAGCCAATATCTATTATGTGTAAAAGGAATAATCTATCACCATGATTACTGAAACTAAATGGTTATGCGAAACTCCGTTGACAGATACTTGTCAACGCCACTGTTCGGAGATTTTTGACAGTGGCGAAAATTGTTTAATTTAAGATGCTGTAGCCGCTGGAATGGCATAGGTTTGCAAAACCGAAGTTGCTGGTTCGAATCCAGCCAGCATCGGTAATGTCAGCATTTGAAAGATGTCAGCACGCAGGTGATCTGACACGGGGTAGAATGCAGATTACACATAAAATAATAAGAAAACAGGAGGTCATCATTATGGCGAATGAAGAGAACACAATCAAAGCCTTAGGAGAACAGATGTCCAAGACAGAAACGGCGAGCATTGAGGAAGCGTATATAGACAGGTTAAAGAAAAGGATGTTGTTATACTGGCACATTATTATGTGGATGGCGAAGTGCAGCGGATAGCAGACTATGTGGGAGATTCCTACTATTTGAGCAAGGCAGCCACGAAGGTTCCGCAGGGCACTATTTTATTTTTTCCTTTATGGGAAAGACAGAAAAAATCCTTAACCCGCAAAAAAGAGTGGTTATAGCAGATGACAGTGCGGATTGTCCGATGGCGCATATGATTGATCTTGAGAAAATCAGTGAGGTGCGGCATGCCTATAGGGATGTGGCAGCCGTCTGCTATGTCAATTCAATCGCAGAGATCAAAGCTGCTTCTGACATCTATGTCACTTCTTTCAACGCATTGCGTGTGGTCAAAAATTTACTGGAAAAAAATATATTTTTCATACCCGATAATAATTTTGGAAAATATGTGGCATCACTGCTTCCCGAAAAGAATTTTATATTTCATGACGGCTTCTGCCATGTCCATAAAAGTATTACAAAAGAGAACGTTCTGAGGGCAAAGAGATCGGAAGAG
>CAQBGY010001007.1 GCA_948759685.1 uncultured Eubacterium sp. | reverse complement strand
TCAGAACCGACCTATCTATTGGCTCTTCTCATCGAAAAAAGGTGCTTTCAAGGCTCTGGTCTATGTGCATCGTATGCACCCCTACACAGTGGAGCAGGTGCGCACCCGCTATCTGCTGAAATATATGGACTGGCTCCGATCCGAAGCCCAGCGTCTTGAAATACGCGACGCCGACCTCACCACAGCCGAGCGTCGCCGCCTCGACCGTCTCCGCTCCGACATAGAAGAGTGCGAGGAATACCACGAGCGTCTCCAAGTGGTAGCCGAACAAGCCATCCCCATCAACCTCGACAACGGCATCCCTGCCAACCACGCCCTCTTCGGCGACATCCTCACCAAACTGAAGTAATCGGAAGTAGCACACTTATATAGAAAACATATATGGTTTCATTACCAGCAAATTGTCTGTCATATTGTATATCTGAATTTCGTATTGCAGGTTTTAATAAAATCGAATACATCACTTTTGATGAGATTAGATCTGCCTTGCTGAAACTCATTGAGATACAGTGTAATTACTTTTCTTCGGAAGTTTCTAAGATGAAATGTCCGAGGGATATAATTGCCTTCATCATAAGATATGAAGGTGGCAACAAGACGGATGCTGGCGAAATATCATTTAAGAAATTATGTAAATCCATCTTTACGCTTGCACCAAGTTTAAGATTATCAACATTAGCTGATTCTATTTTCCCGGACAATAATGCTGATATCTCTGAGCTAATGTTAATACATGATTCAATTCAGGAATTAGCACAATTTTACGGTCTCCTTCTTACAGTTAAAAGGGAAATTGCTCGTTTGGTCGTGTCAGACGAAGGATGGTACTTAGAAATAACTGATGAAGTTATTTTTGAACGAAACGTGCGTGCCCAGATTGCAATGAAAAATGGTGCGCTACAGAAATATTGTGAGGACGGCTTTGTTGTTGAGAGTTTCATAGATACATATCGAAAGGTATTTGGTACAAGCGAAGATTTAGTATATCAGCGAATATACTCTCGTCCATTTTTCTATAATGCAAATGATCTCACAGAAACTCAGTTTGTTAGATTGGCTAATGGCGAGATTCCTCAAAAGGGAATTGTTGATTTGACTGATCTTGTCATAAATCAAAAAACGAATGCTTATCTGAGAGGCCTTGTTTTGGATGAAGAAAATTCAGTTTTGTTATTATCAATTCTTAAACCACATAACCGAAATTTCAGATCTCGGTTTCGGCCCATAATAAAAATTAATATAGATGGTGAGGACAAGTATGTCACTACTCAGGATATTTATTATGAGGCGATTGTTCAATTAGCGTCCGGACAATATGCTCATAATGAGTTGCCTGATGAATGGACAAATATTAAGGAATTTAAGAATGCTGCAAAGGATATCTTCAAAAAGCATTCAAAATTTTTGGAAGATAACGTTGAGAGCATTTTGAAGACAGAAAAATACTGCTATAAAAGAAATGTCACTTCTTTATCCAGCGTACCATGCGTTAAGGCTCCAGTTATTATAAATGGCCAACGACTGCCCAAAAAGACTGTTGGGGAGATTGATTTCATCATCGTAGATGATGCTTCTAAAACGATTTATGTCGTAGATGCTAAATATCTCAAACCTACGTTTTTCTATATGTCTTTTCCTACTGATGCCGAGAAGTTCAGAGAGGAGAATGGTTATGAGTTCAAACTGTCTAATAAAATAAGATGGGTTGCTGATAATATTCTACTATTATCACGGCAGTTGAAGAGAAAAGACATTTTGGAGTATGATGTCGAAGGATTCTTTATTACAGATAATTTAGTATTCTACAGCATAATTTCAAAGTATCCGATTATACCAATATCTAATTTCATCGAGTATATTTCTACTCGAGATAGGTTTTGTTTTCTCCCTAAAATATCTATCTGATTATGACAATTACACCTAATGACATATATAACCTGATTCATCAGGGAGAGAGCACTTCTGTCGAGATAAAAAAGTGTTCTGACAGCTTACCCCGTTCGGTATGGGAAACGTATTCCGCGTTTGCTAATACCCGCGGCGGAGTAATCCTTCTTG
>CAQBGY010001006.1 GCA_948759685.1 uncultured Eubacterium sp. | reverse complement strand
GACTTACAGGAGTGGAGTATCATGAATCTGCAACAATCTCGGAGGTAGATGAAATGATTCAAAGGCTTGGTAATATGGGCGCAAAATCGGTAATCATCACAAGCATTCAGCAGGATGGCAAAGATGTGGTTGCAGGCTTCGATCATAAAACGAAACAAAGATTTACAATTCCTTTTTATAACATTCCGGTCAGGTTTCCGGGTACGGGCGATATTTTTTCTTCCGTTTTATTGGGAAAACTGATGGAGGGAAACAGCCTGTATGACAGTACAAAAAAAGCCATGGACACTGTGAGCAGCCTGATTGAAAACAATAGAAACAATACAGATATATATAAGGGAATACCGATTGAGAAGGAGTTGGAGGTGCTTAAAATATGAAAAAACCTGGAATCCAGATCACATTGATTGATCAAAAAGGCACGAAAGGATGTCATAGGGGTCACAAAATAGGTGATAGTTTTGATTTTGATACAGAGCGTGGAAAACTCTGTCCTATGGCTATGCATGTTGCATTTCCATATATTGATATTTTAAGATACGGCGGCGAAATACCCGGACAGGAGAAGGGGACAGCGGTTTTTGCCTGCCCTGATGTGGACACATTAAATGTCTTTAAAATAGAACGGATTGATGTTTTGGATGACGATTCGCCATAAGGTTGGCTTTTAATTGTACGATGTGACTGGTAAGTTTGTGGACTATTGGTTATAGACGATGTATAGATAACAGGAGGAAATGATATGACTGTTTCAGAAATCATGGTTAAAATGGTAAAGTATTCAAAAGGAAATCTTCATGATATCAATCATTTTATGAAAGTGTATGCCTATGCAAAAACGATTGCAGAGTGTGAGAAAGTAGCGGATGATGAACAGAGAATAATAGAAATTGCGGCTATTATACATGATATTGCGTGTCCTTTGTGCCGGGAAAAATACGGAAATACAAATGGAAAACTTCAGGAAAAAGAAGGCGCTGTATTAGCTGAAGAATTCCTGAAGGGTACAGGGCTGTCGAACGAGATGGTGAACCGTATCATCTTTTTGGTCGCACATCATCATACTTTTCAGGAGGTTGACGGGATTGATTACCAGATTTTGCTGGAAGCTGATTATTTGGTTAATGCTGACGAATCCGGATATCAGGAAGCCAATATCAGAAATGTTATAGATTGTGTTTTTAAGACATCATCAGGAAAAATGCTTCTGCAATCCGTTTATGGGATTGCAGAAGGCAACCGCTGATTTGATAACAAATATGTATTTTGTAAACAGGTCAATCTGCTATGTATAGATTGACCTGTTTTAATTTGTGGCATTTGGACTTAATTCAAAATGAGAATGAAAGGTTTTCAGAAGCCCTTCTTTTTGCAGCTTTGATAATTCTACAGACATTGCTGCACGTTCTACACAGAGGAAGTCGGCAAGCTGCTGGCGGTCAAAGGGAATGTCAAAAGAAAGTGATCCTTGTCTGGCTGCTTCAGCAGATAAATAGGAAAGCAGCTTATCACGTGTTTTTCGCTTGCTCATGTGCGTTATCTTCTCGTTAAACAACAGTGTCTTTTGGGCAAAAGCTGTAATCAGGTTTTTAATCAGGCGGTTATGATGGCTGCAGGCAGCGGAACACATGGTAATCAGGCGGTTCATATTTATTTCCACAATTTCACAATTTTCTGTCGCAACAACACTGACGCTGAGAACTGCATCAGGAATGGCGGCAAAGGGTTCGGCAAAGTAGTCGCCCGGCATAAGATTTGTCATAACGTTCCGGTTTCCCCATAAATCTTCCTGAATGACTAAAGCAGTCCCAGACGCAAGCAGGCTGATACAGTCCGTACAATCTCCTGCCTGAAGGATGTATTGATTTTTGGCGTTTTTTCTGACTTTTGCTCCGATACACTTTAGCGAGGTTAAAATCTCGTCATCGGATAATCCTGCAAACAGCGGGCATTTTTTTAATACGTTTAAAAATTTTTCCAAAATCTCACCTCTTTGTTTGAATTCAAACATACTTGCTCTGCTTATTTTACTATAATGTAATCACCAAAGCAAGAAAAT
>CAQBGY010001005.1 GCA_948759685.1 uncultured Eubacterium sp. | reverse complement strand
CGTGCGCTGCCGCGGCCTGCTGCGATCCGTAAATCACGGGGGTGAAGAGCTCGGCGATACGCGAGTCGGCGAAGGTGCGGAGTATTACCTCCCAACCTATGCCGTTGGCGTCGCCTTGGGTGATTCCTATTTTGAGTCTTTGATCCGACATGTCGTTATGCTTGTTTTCAACTTGCAAATATACAAAATATTTCCAATTATCAGCCGATTATGACGCTAAAGGTTATCCTCGCATATAAGAGAGAATTGCAATCTGTTTGACTTTGAGCTAAACGCAGAGGATATGTCCGAAATTGATAGCATGAATATCAACCGTAGCATCACCCCTGACGCTGATCCAGAGACTTTCACATTTTAAGCAGATTGAACTCCAAAGCTCTGTGGAATCAGCTGGCCACTTAGAAGGCATTGCGAAAAACATCGTGGGTGCATTTCCGTTTTATGTGTTGGGGTTTCTGCTACTAGCTGTAGTAAACACCGTTGTCAACTTTGGAACAATTTCACTGGGCGGCATGAATTTTACCAGTATTATAATAGGGTGTGAATAGCAGCAATTAAGTAAACGGCTTGGTATAGTCGTGCAGAGTTTATCCGTAAATTAGCGAAAGCGGAAAAAGAACTGCCGTTTGCGCACATGGACAATTTTCAAAGAAGCCCTAATATTCAAAGCAGTAAAAATGATGGCTTGACCAAACTTGACCTTTTTATTGAAAGTAGGGAGGATACCCAAAATAAATCGAAACATTTTGCTTATATTGTCTCCTAAAGAACAGCCAGTTGTTCTATGTACAGCTCTGAAAAAACATGGATTTTTTACCAGTATTGCCACAAGCGTGTATACTGCTTTTGAATACTTGTTATCACACTCATACGCTTTTCTTCTATTGGATTTTGACTTGAATAGGGCGTTTCCTTTTCTGGAGAAAACAATGGCTGCTTTTTTGGATCCTCCTCCTTACATTTTGGCGGCAGATCGCTACTCGTGTAGCTTGGCACGAACTGAGATATTAGACCTTGGCGTTGATATTTGCATCGAAAAACCCCTTGACGCTGAGGAAGTTTGCGCCGTAATCAGCGCGGTTTTGCGCAGAGCAAACCGATTAGCTCACCCAAGGCCACTCCATTCCGCTAAACAAATTGAGCGCGGAACATTGAATATCGACTCGATGCGTCGAAGCGTCAGCATAGATGGCCAGCCCGTGACACTAACAGCAAAAGAATTTGACATTCTTCACTTGTTGTCCAGCCATCCAGATATCGTGTTCAGCAAGGCTCAGATCTATGAGCGGGTGTGGAATGAGGAATACTTATATGCTTCACCGACAAGCGTCTCTGATTTGATTTCTTCCATCCGCAAAAAGCTGGGGCTCACTCCAAAGGATGGACGATACATTCAAACCGTGTTCGGCACAGGCTACCGTTTTGTCAGTCCTGAGTAACCGGGTTCTCTATTCCCCTAAAAGAATACTAAAAGCACAGGATAGTGGAGATAGTTTTCACTATCCTGTGCTTTTCCTTGTTTTTATGTCGATTTATGTCGAGCTATCCTTTGAATGTACTTATATAATCCCTATAGAATCCTTAAACTGTTTGGTATGGTAACAACAGGAAGACCCTTTAGTTTGGTGTGTCATTGGAAGGGGGTATTTCTATGCACCAAATTACGATCATCAGGGTTCAAACGGCGTATACGTGTAAAGGGCGGCCTCCCCCATACGCAGACAGTGAACCAAGCAGACCCACTTTAACTGTTCTGCAAATTCAGGTTTTAAATCAGACTGTACGGAGGCTCTATATCATGTTCGCTACGCGGGAAGATGTTGAAAACCTGCTGAAAAATTATCCGGAGTGGAAAAAGAAAATCACGCTGTTGGAATTTGAGCGCAGCAACCCTTCACAGGCAACGGAGTATGAGGTGCTGGGCGGATTGGCGCTGGCCCGCCCGTTGATCGCGGGAGGCGGAATGCCCGGTCACATTTCAGACAAAACGATGCAGATCGCGCTGAATTTCCGGGAAAAGACGGAGCGCATGAACCGTGACACCATCCAGTTTCTCAATGCGGGTCT
>CAQBGY010001004.1 GCA_948759685.1 uncultured Eubacterium sp. | reverse complement strand
CTCTCTGAGCGAGACATGGAGGTCTTCAGATTGAGTATCTACGGATTCACAGCCGCAGAGATTGCACGAGCCTTTGGATACACAAGGGCATGGGCGTCCCGGATTATAAAGGATGCGCAAGCGTTGGCCCGGAAAAAGATGAAAGGCTGATTTTATGAAGAAGCAAGAAGTTTGCTTAAAGCCATGCCCATTTTGTGGTGGCGAAGCAAAATCATTCACCGCTTTTGGAACACAGGTAGAATGCACAAAGTGTGGCGCAAAAGTATATGACTTTGAGAGTAATGTTGCTTTTGCAAAGTGGAATGCACGAATGAAAGGTTAATTTGATTATTATTGGGGGTGCTATAAATGCTTGAAGTATGGGCGACACTCAAAGTTTGGTTTGGCTTCATCATTCCTGCGATTATTATAGTCGTTATCATTCTTGTAATTTTCTGCTCATGTTTTATCAAGAGCATTTTATGGAATCGAAAAATCAAGTGGTTACAGGCCAATGGATTTGAACGCTATCTCGTTGGTGTTCCATCTTTCGGTAACGGTGCTTTCTACGGATGGAGGAACAAGAGAACTGGTAAGAGAATTGATGAACGTGACCTTGAGCATACGAAATTCACTATACTTGTAGATAAGATGAAAGAATAATTTGGTGGTGGCGAAACATGAAAATAGGCTACATTCAACAGTACGATTTAGAACTAAACCCTCACTTGACAGAGCGGTTTAAGTTTAGAGAGGCGTCTTTTACGAGGAAAATAAATTCCCGTGGTGATAGGGTCTATTCAAAAATGCTTCTGTACCCAGTCGATTACGAAGAAATTGTTAGTACAGCGGAAATGATGAAGAAGAACCCCAAATTGATTATTGTTAGAGAGCCGTTCCTATTAGATGATGAACTTCGACAGAAAGTAATCGAATGGGTAGAGTGGGCGAACAAGGCAGACCCAAAGGATTACGACCCGTTCGCATGAAAGATTAGTTTGGTGGTGAAAACCGATGACAAAAAATGAAAATTTACTTGTCACGCTATCCGAAGAGTGCGCCGAAGTGCAACAGGCGGTTTCTAAGGTTCTTCGTTTTGGGCAAGACAATTATAATCCAGCAACACCGCAAGTAACCAATGAGCTGGAAGTTCTAACTGAGTATTACCAACTTATCGCGGTAATGGAGATGCTGATTGAAAGCGGCGTGCTCAAACAGCTCTGTGACTGCGAAATCGCGGAAATCAAAGCGTCAAAGAAATATAAGGTTAAACTTCATCAGTCAATATCGGAAGACTGTGGACGCATAAAATAAAGTTTTTACGGAGTTGGTGACAGATATGCTCTGTTTTGAATGCTATAAGGATTTTAGAGACTACCTTAATACTACAACAGAAACCACTGTGCTACCTAAAGGGCAATCTGCAAAAGTGTTTTGTAGAAACTGTGAGGTAATCTATAAGACAGATGATAGAGGAATTATGAGTGTAGCTCGTTGTATCCCTGCTCGCGGGTTTTGTCTCTTTGAAATCTGTGCTACTTATGCAAAAACAATTCCACCATGCACCTATTACAGGCTGGCTAAAACAATGAACGAGGCCAAGCGGAATTTCAAAGCTGTAATGGGTGACTGGATGAAGATTATAAGTGCCAGGTTAATTCCACCGGGCGAAGAGGCAGAATCAATACTAACCAATCCAATACAGGTTCCATTATGAAGCAGTGTATAGCAAATAGAATTTTGGTGGTGAACACGATGAGATGTTCTAACTGCTTGCTGCGATATCATTGTGATGAACAGACAGAATTCATCTGTAAGAAAAACGATTTTTGCAAGTACATCCAAGATGGCAAGCGACATGGGCACTGGGAGGCTTATTACGTCTGTTCAAAATGCGGGGAGACGGTAAGGACGGTGCTCGCGGAGTGTCCGTGTTGTCATGTGAAGATGGACGGATTGGACATATAAAACAGAACTTTTTTGGGGTGAATAACGATGAGATGCAATAGCGTCATGTTAGAAAAAGGTATGTACCAAGAGCATGGGCGCACATTCAGTCATGTGCTGGAAAGTATTGACCCAAGCAACCAAT
>CAQBGY010001003.1 GCA_948759685.1 uncultured Eubacterium sp. | reverse complement strand
GCTCTTTACTGTTTAACTGGTCTAAAAACATATCTTTCCCTCCTCGTATGTAATCATGCTTCATTATCATCAAGTTCATTTGCCAAAATATTTTCCGCATTGCGGACTGTCTCATCCATTTCTTCCTTGTTCACGGTATTCAGCTCATCTTCTTTCTCTGCCTGCAATACCAGCTTTACCTGACACATTTTGTACAACAAACCCACCAGAAGAATAAGATTCTCTGTCATTTTCTGTTCCTTCTCCGAAAAGTCACTCCAGTTCGTTTTCTCTGAGAATGAAATAATAAAATCAAGAGTTTTAAGCCTTTTCCTATACTGCTCTTCCACTTTGGACAAGGTTGTCTGATAGCCATTTGCCGCATCGTTTAATTGCCGCAAGTACCATGTGACTTTGTTGACCTGAGCATCTATTTTCTTTGCCTGCGAATAAGCTGCATCCGCCTTATCAGAAAGCTTTGCTCCGGTCACATTAAAAATAATACCTCCTACAAGCAGACCGACTCCTAAAGTAGCGCCCCCCAAAACCGCACTCCCAAGTGCCATACCGCCTGCGCTTGCGCTGCTTCCAACCGCACCTCCTCCTAATGCCGCTAAGGCAGCATTGGTTGCTGCTGCCCCGCTTAATGACGAAATCGCAGTACCCGTTGATGCTGTTCCCAACGCCATAACAGCCGATGTCGTAGCCCCTGCTGCCGCAAATCCGCCAGCGGTACCGGCTGCTGCCCCGGATACACCTCCAAGCAATACGCCGGCTCCAACCGAAATCTTTTTTAATTCTTCCGCCTCATATTTGGGCAAGTCAATTCCATCCTTATCGTATTTCTTAAACTCTGGTCTCCCCTGAATTTTTTCTATCAAATCCGAAAACTGCTCAAAGCTTGACAAAATACTCAATTCTTGTTCTCCGAGCCGATCCATAGCCTCCGTGGTTTTTTGATTGTAATCCTCAAATCTGGCAATGGCTTTCTCCTGCATTTTCTGCGCCGATTTCATGGTATCATTCGCATCTTTCATTTTCATACCGCCTCGGACACCAGCCCCAATTCCTCCCGCACCTGCGGCGACTGCAAGACCTCCAATGATAAATGGCAATGGCATTTCATTTTCCTCCTTTTTCTTTTTTTAGTAAATTACATGAATCGTAATTTAATTTCTCATATTCTTCACGTGTGTACCTACCCCCAAAAAAAGCTTCATAGCACTCATCTACTCTGCACAGTAAAGGACGCTGCTCATAAATACTGCATAAATCACCAGTTAAATATATGCATACACCATCCCCACGGTTCAAATCGCTATAAACGTCGGAACGCTCTAAATGCCTGCTGCATTCTCCGCATTTATCACATATAAACATCACTCAAACACCAGTTGATTATCCCTATTTGACATAAATTCATTAAAGTTTCCCTGCCAAGGTTGTTTTATCCCAAATGATACATACGCCTTTTTCAAAACCGAAGACAGCTCTTCTTCATTTGCCGTATTCCCGATCTTTATTGCAGTCTCCCTGTACTTCTCTGTTTCCATCCGAAAACTTTCTATATCAATCTTTGCATATTCCGCTGCAAGCCGCTCCATATATGCCGCAATTTTCGCATAATTATTTACCTCATTTGGGATCATGTTAAGTAAACTAACTACCTTTTTCATAAAAGCGCCTCTATCCAGAGCAATCAATATCGTACAAGATAAAATGCCGCTTATCATCGTTGAACAGAACGTTGAAACAATACCCCCGACAGGCGACATTCCAATCAGCGTTTTACATATCATATCACCAACGATGGTTCCTAGTAGAACGCTTGCCCCCGTCGCTATAATGATCATTGCAGTTTTAATCCGATCTCCAAACATTAAATTATCAGGATTAAACAGCAATACCTTACCAGCTTGCACAAGAGATGCATAAATCTGCCGCATACACTTTACAACGTTTTTCATAGTTGTGGTAAAGATATTGCAGATCGTAGTTGTAAGACTTGCCAGCGCACCCGCAGCAATCCCCTCCTCTAACTTAGTCAGCATTTCCTAGATCGGAAGAGCGTCGTGTAGGGAAAGAGTGTAGATCTCG
>CAQBGY010001002.1 GCA_948759685.1 uncultured Eubacterium sp. | reverse complement strand
GAGCATTAAAACGCTGGGTGGTGGCAGACATTCCGATTACCACTGGCATCGGAGGTATATGATCTTCTTCGCTCCCTTTCAAGAATTTTTGCATGATGGTCGTTGCTTTGCCGGCTTCTTTGCCCTGCATCCCACGATGTGCTTCATCAATAATAAAGTAAAGACGGTCGCTCTTTTTCCTTGCAGTATTAGCAATGGTCTGCCAAATCGTGTATGTGCGTCCATCTCCGTTTTTCGTGAGTTTAGATGTCTTTGACAGCTTCTGTGTATTTAAGAAGTAAATATGTCCGTCCTCGAAGAACTCCATATCAAAGGAATCCTCACTGACTGTCAGGCACTGTCCAAGACGGATTTTATCTGCCTTGGCATCGATTTTTTGCTTGGACTGCTCATTCAGCTGCGGCGAGTCTGACAGCCAAATTATAATGGCGTTCTGCTGCTCCATATAGGATTCATCCCCAAAGAAAATGCTTTCAATCAGGGATGCCATAATGATTGTTTTACCCGCACCCGTGGGAGCAGTAAAAGAAACTACTTGCGGAGCGTGTGTTCTATGGTAACTGCCGAGGGCTTCTGCTGTTTTCAAACGAATGTCGGCAAGCGCCCGTTTTTGAAATGGAAATAATTCTACTTTCATGTTTATCTCCCCGTGTTAATGCGGAAATTGTCCAAATAATCCCTGTAAAGCTGGTAGCAGTCCTTACCGTCATAGCTGCGGATCATCTCACGGTAGGCTGTCTCCGAATCCGTCACAATGAATACCGTTTGAATTTCCGAGCGCTTGCGAATCTCATCATCAAACTCAGAATAGTAAGTTTCATCAATCAAAACCGCCATTTTGTTTTCTGGCATGAGCAACATGGGCGGCAGTTCCCCTGTATTCAAAACCGGGCATCTTCCGATTGCTCCGCCCTTCATCCAGAGAACAGGCAGTAACTCCGCAAACTGTTTTCCGAGCGCAACAGATGTCTTATCAAGAAAACTGAGCTTAAAAAAGGCGGCATTGGCCTTGAGCCCGTCTGCCATGGGAATGTCGCTACCAATATAATTGCCCTTCAACGGGTTACCGTTTATATCGTGCCCTTCAATGCTGCACACTGTACGCGGCCAGTTCACGTACCTGGCAATGCCGAGTTTCTCCCATTCCTCATCTCCTGGCTGATAGCCTCGTGCAGTCAACGCTTTTGCCTCGTCTGCTGATACCTCATTGTTTGTCACCGTGATACAACGGCGATGTCCGCCATCTTCGGCATTCAGAAGATTAACCGCATGGAGCGTTGTACCGCTTCCTGCAAAGAAATCAAGGATAATTGCACCTGGCTTATCTTTTACGACGAATCTTATAGTATCCCTAACAGCATAAAGTGATTTGGGATAAACGAATTTTCTTCCTAAAAGCAAATTCTTTATAAATGTACTTCCATGTTCGCTGGCCGAATGAGAGACCATATTCCATACTGTTGCAGGTTTTTTGGTTCCTAAAGAATCCGCATATTCGAGTTCTAAGTCACCTTCAGGATTTCTTCCCGTTATAATAATTTGTCCATTTTCTATTTTCTTTATCATTCCATCTTGGAGATAGGATACGGAACGAGTCCCATCCTGATTCCTTTTTCCAAACCTAATATATCCTTTCTCCAAATACTTCATGAAAGAGGGAGGATACAAGCGCCATTGCAGTTCTTGCCCGGAGCCACTCACAGGAAACATAGCAATGGTCCCTTTTGGGCTAATAATTGAAGTTCTATCCTGATCCGGTTTTAGTGGTTTTCCAATAGAATGGAACTTTCCTGTGATTTCATCAATAAATATGGGATAAAAAAGGCTTGGAATTCGAGCGCGAGTGGAGCCTTCTCCATTTCGCATTAACCCTGCCCAACGAACTCTTCTTTCCTTTTCAATTACTATTCGTAACATATCTGATTCACAAGGATAAACTTCTGACTTTCCCATAAAGACGAAAAATAGATATTCATCGACCCTTGAAAATCTGCCTGTTCTTGCAGAACCTTTAGGATTTATTACCGATGATATCATTTGTATCTCCGCTTCTTGGAATACTTCCTCTAACAAACAC
>CAQBGY010001001.1 GCA_948759685.1 uncultured Eubacterium sp. | reverse complement strand
TGGTACAGAAAGAGTTTACGGGTACGGAAAGCAAGAGCGAGACGGAAAAGCTGTTGCGGCAGGCGATGGAGGATTACGAAGAAAAGAAGTTCATTGCAAAGGCAGACAACATCACGCTTGGGAAACTGCTCGATATTTGGGCGGAGGAAGAATTAAAGGTTGGCACGCTCAGCAACGGTACTGTGGAAAATTATCTCGGTGCGATACGGTGCATTAAAAAACACCCTGTTGCTGACCGCAGGCTAAAAACCATAACAGCGGAGCATTTGCAGACATTCCTTGACCTGCTTATTTTCGGCGGGACGTATCCCGACGGAAAAGTGAAGAAGGGATTGAGCAAAGACTATATCCACTCTTTCTCGGCGGTTTTGCAGCAGTCGTTCCGTTTTGCGGTATTCCCAAAGCAACTGATTACATTCAATCCAATGCAGTACATCAAGCTGAAACGAAAAGCGGAGGAAGTGGATTTGTTTTCAGAGGAAGATATGGGACAGTCAGGCACACAGCCAATTTCCCATGATGACTATGAAAAACTTATCGCTTATCTTGAAAAGAAAAATGTCTCTGCGGTTCTGCCGATACAGATATCCTACTATGCAGGTCTTAGGATTGGCGAAGTATGCGGGCTGACCTGGCAGGACATCAACCTTGAGGAACAGTATCTTACGGTAAAACGGTGTGTCCGCTATGACGGTGCAAAACACAAGACGATTATCGGACCGACAAAACGTAAGAAAGTACGGACGGTTGATTTTGGGGATACGCTTACCGCCATACTGAAAAAAGCAAGGAAAGAACAGCTTAAAAATCAGATGCAGTACGGGGAACTGTACCACCGCAACTACTACAAGGAAGTGCAGGACAAAAACAGGGTTTACTATGAGTATTACAGCTTGGAGAACACGCAGGACATTCCGGCGGATTACAACGAAATCTCATTTGTATGTTTAAGACCGGACGGCTGCCTTGAAACGCCGAGTACATTGAGTATCGTCTGCCGGACACTGGCAAAGAAACTGGACGGATTTGAGGGCTTTCACTTCCACCAGCTTCGGCATACTTATACAAGCAATCTGCTGTCAAACGGTGCAGCGCCGAAAGATGTGCAGGAACTCTTGGGACACTCTGACGTGAGTACCACCATGAATGTGTATGCCCATGCCACAAGGGAGGCAAAGCGGACTTCCGCAAGGCTCTTGGATAAGGTGGCAGGCAACGATTAGATACATTCAGAAAAAACTTTCCCTTGTAAACTGCCCATAAGGGCAAAAACAAGGGAAAATACATAGCAATTCACTGTATGAGGCTTGGAATGCCTTGAAAAATAGGGAAAGTTCTATAAATTCATCTGCCTTGCCCGTTCCCTCTGCTCTATGCTGACCGCCCTCGGCTTGCGGTAGCTGACATGTGACTTCGGAAAGGAATAGGTTTTAGATACTTCGTCCTGCCTTATCATCTTGTATGTATTGGGAAAATCGGCAACAAGCGTGTCAAGTTTCCGCATAACCGCCTTATCCCTTGTGTAGAGGGTGGCGGTCTGTTCTCCTGCGTTATAATTGACAATCGTTTCCTGCTCGTATCGGAAAAGTTTCATAGCGTCATATCCCTCTTTCCTTTGCTGTGGGTTCTGTGCTGTTTTCCCTAGGTAACTGTTGGCTGTTTTGCCTGTTCCTTTGCTTTGGCTAACCTTGTCCTTATGGAATGGTCACGCTCGGTCAGTTTCCGTCTTTTGGTGGTGGCGGTCAGTTCCGCACACGTTTTTTCTGACAGGGCATTTAATTTCTTCAATGTGCCGCTTACTATCTGTTTTGTACCGCTGTCCTTTACCCGTGGAAGAATAGCGGACAGACTGGCGCACGTTTCCGCTTTTCCCTGCTCCCCAAACTGATAGATTGGATTGATTTCATCGGCGTTAAAGGGTAACTGAATATTTGCGCCCTCACATAAACGCTCCACGCCCACGCACTTAGGGAGATTTCCTGTCAGTTCGTAATTATCCCTCGCTGTGATTGTTCCATGACCGTCGGTCTGCCTTACCTCGACTTCACACTGGCTTTTCTGCTCCAACACAAGCCAC
>CAQBGY010001000.1 GCA_948759685.1 uncultured Eubacterium sp. | reverse complement strand
CGAAAAGCAATTTCTTTTTTTACAAAAATCCAATCAGGAGGTTTTATGCTCCAAAAAGGAATACCAACTTCAAACCCATTGACTTATCTGATGAAGCAGGAATATTGTGTGAGCGAACTTGCAAAGAAAATCGAAGTCACTGAATCTGCTATATCCCATCAACTACATGAACTTCGCATTGCAAGGTTAGTCCGTTCACGCAAGGAAGGCAAAAAGGTCTTTTACAGTATTCAGGACGAACACATTCAATGGATTTTGGAAGAAACATATGCGCATATTTCTGAACGGTATCCATAAAACACAACGGACAGTACGCTGTGCGCACTGCCCATTATGTTCAAATATTTGCAATCGCTCCCATTACAGATTTTCGTATGATACCAACTGGTTTATCGGAATACGCATCTCCGAATGGCGTTCCGGATCAGCGGCTTCTTCATCCGAATAACCAACCGCAAGGATATTGACGGGTTCCAGATTTTCAGGAAGTCCAAATTCCCTGCGGATAACATCCGGCTTGAAATAGCAAATCCATACAGAGCCAAGTCCCAACTCCGTAGCCTGAAGCATCATGTGGTCTGTCAGAATGGAGGTATCAATATCACCTGTCTGCTTCTTATCAAACGGGCGCACCCATGCCTTTTCATGGTCAGCGCAGACGATGATTGCCAGCGGCGCACCGTAAAGATTTGCCCCCTGTCCTATTTTTTCAAGTCCCTCTTTGCTTTGCACCACAATCAGATGCACAGGCTGGAGGTTTGCGGCGGTTGGAGCTACATGGGCAGCTTCCAGAATCTTATCCAGTTTTTCCTTTTCCACCGCCTGATCTGTGTAGCTGCGTACAGAGAAACGCTGTTTTGCAATGTTTAAAAAATCCATAGTATCAAGTCCTTTCTTATGTTATATTTAGTATGCCAAACCAACTGACAACTCTATTGTAACGCTGAAATATAATTCCGCAAGACTGCACTTTTTTGATAGATACTTTCAAAAAAGATAGCGCCCTTGCAGTTAGGAGAAGCAAAATGAAAATTGAACAAAAGCAATTTAACTGTCCTGTAGAAGCTACCCTGTCCCTGATTGGCGGGAAATATAAACCTCTGGTATTGTGGCATTTAAAATCACAGCCATTACACTATATGGAACTGCAACGCCTTATCCCAAAAGCAACCCCTAAAATGCTCTCCGGTCAGCTCCATGATTTAGAAGATTGCGGCATGATAAACAGAGAAGTAATTCCAGAAAAGCCGCCTAAAACAATCTACTCTCTTACTGCCTTTGGAAAAAGCATCATACCTGTACTGAACGCCATGTGCGATTGGGGAACATCATATTTGGACGGATTGGATATACAGCCTGTATGCTGCCCTTCCCAAAGCATAAAATAATTATTTTTATCGACTATCCTTATGGCAAAAAAGAACCTGCACAGCAAAAACTTGAAACAGCTATGCGGGTTCTCTTATTGTTCTAAATCTGTGACTGCCTGACATAATTACAAAGTCTGGTAAAATCAACCTGCGGATTTTTCTGCAAAATCTTCTCCATACATTCCTGTGCTTTTTGATACTGTTTAGGCTTTTTCAAATCATCCAGCATAAAGAAAATGTTAAGCCGCCTGCCTACAATGAATAGAAGTTTTTCATCTTCTGGCAATCCTAAAAATTTATTTATTGCAGACAGCATTTCTAATTTATCTGTCCGCAAATTCCCTCTAACCTCCAGCAACAGGTTGATGATATGTTCATTCACATAATAGCTGTCCATTTCAAGCAGCTTCTCCAAGAATAATTTCTGCTCTATCATAATTTCTTCCTCTGACTGTAATGTAAAAGAACCTTCCTGAACGAACTCCCACATTTTTGACTCCGGCTTTATTCCGGTTGCATGGACACGAATAAAATCCGGTTGAATCATGTTCAGCGCATCCGCTGTCTGGATTGCATTTTCCTCTGAATGTTCCTTTCCACCAATCCCAAGCAATATAAACTCTGATAATATCATGCCTGCGTCTTTTGCCATACACCCGCTTTTCACAACTGTATCTGCATGAAAGCCTTTATTGATAAGCTGTAATAT